>NZ_PSQF01000001.1:0-244580 GCF_003324125.1 Subdoligranulum sp. APC924/74
ATTATCTGCGCTTTTGGCTTAGCAGCTGCCGCACCTCGCTCGCCGTATCGGCACTTAGAATTATGCGGTATTGCCATAAAAAAATACGCTTTCGCCGCCGATGCCCAAACCGCGCAAAGCATGGTATAATGATGGCAGGATAAACGCAGAAACCAACACACAGAACACGAAAAGAACACAGGAAAGGAAAGACCATGTACTTTCAATACGGGCAGGAAGAAACGGAATACCTGAGCGGCAAAGATGAAAAACTTGGGGCGGTGATTGCCCAGGTGGGCCGGGTGAATCGCGAGGTGGATACAGACCTGTTTTCTGCCGTGGTGCACCATATTGTGGGGCAGCAGATTTCCACCAAGGCGCAGGCTACCATCTGGCAGCGCATGCGGGGTGCCCTTGGCACGGTGGATGCCGAGCATATTCTGGAAGCAGGGAACGAGCAATTACAGCTGCTTGGCATCAGCTGCCGCAAGGCAGAGTACATTACGGACTTTGCACGAAAAATCCAGAACGGTGAGTTTGATTTGGAGGGCATCTGGCAGAAGCCGGATGAGGAAGTGATCCGGGAGTTAAGTGCCCTGAAAGGCATTGGCGTGTGGACAGCGGAGATGATTTTGCTTTTCTGCATGCAGAGGCCCGATGTGTTCAGCTATGATGACCTTGCCATCCAGCGCGGGCTGCGCATGGTGTACCATCACCGTAAAATTGACCGCAAACTGTTTGAAAAGTACCGCAGGCGGTTCAGCCCTTATTGCAGTGTGGCGAGCCTTTACCTGTGGGCCGCCGCGGGCGGCGCGGTGCCGGGGTTGAAGGATTATGCCCCCAAAAAGAAAGCCCCGGCCAAAAAGGCAGCACCCGCTGGTTCCCACACGGAGAAAACATCAAAAGTACAACAGAAAGGGTAGATGCTATGATGTTCACCGCGCATTATCAGTCCCCCTTGGGGGAAATTCTGCTGGCAGCGGATGAAGTGGGCCTGACCGGCTTGTGGTTTGACCGCGCAAAGTATTATGCGGCGGGCCTGGCCCCGCAGAGCACGGAGCGCGAAACCCCGCCCTTGACCGAAGCAAAGCGCTGGCTGGATGTGTATTTCAGCGGAAAAATGCCGGATTTTATGCCGCCGCTGCACCCCATCGGGTCAGACTTCCGGCAGGAAGTGTGGGCGCTGCTGCTGCAAATCCCATACGGGCAAACGACAACATACGGCGCGCTGGCCGCCCGGCTTGCGGCAAAGCATGGCACGGCGCGCCTGTCCGCCCAGGCGGTGGGCGGAGCCGTGGGACATAACCCCATTTCGCTCATCATCCCGTGCCACCGTGTGGTGGGTGCCAGCGGCAGCCTGATCGGTTATGCGGGTGGTGTTGAGCGAAAAATCCAGCTGTTGAAATTGGAAGGGACCGACTGCATAAAGCTGTTTGTGCCAAAAAAATGTGAATTAAGAGCTGAGCAAGCACAAAGTAAGGACGAGCAAAAGATGTGAAAAAGTAAACCAGCAGAAGAGCGAATATGCGAAGCATGTTGAATATTAAGAACAGCGTTTAGCCAGTGGAAAAAACTTCAATGGACTGCCGCATGCCACTTGCAAAAGAGGAAAAAACATCAGGAAAAGCCAATAACTTGCTTTTGAGTTTTTTCCTTGGCGGTTAGAAGCTGCATATTGTATTGCGCTTTGAGGTTTTCATTCCATTTCTTTCATCAACTTCATTTTCCGCTTTTCGGGCCTGTTTATCCTTCTTTTTTCCTTAGGGTGTATCTGAAAAGTCGAAAATATGGTCTATTTCTACAAACACAGCGGGATTTTGCGTTAAGGCAATACCGCATAATTCTAAGTGCCGATACGGCGAGCGAGGTGCGGCAGATGCCGTGCCGCAGCTGCCGGAGCGGTGCTTAAGCCGCAAGGCGGGAATTGTGCGGTGTTGCCTTGGGAAAAAAGTTGTCCAAGACTTGATATCGGGCGGCTTACATTGTTTATGGGGTAGAGTGAACCCGCTCCGGCGTACGCCGCAGCTGGTTGCGATATTCGGACGGCGTAATGCCGTATAAACTGCGGAAAGTTTTCAAAAAACTGGTGTAATTGGTAAAACCGCTGGCGTTGCAGGCATCCAGCACGCTGGCGCCGGCTGCAATGGCACGGCGGCAATGCTGCATGCGCAGGTTGGTCAAATAGCCGTGTACACTTTCCATCGTGTAGGTTTTGAACGCGCGGGACAAATGCTCCCGGCTGGTGTAGGTATATTTGGCAAGGCTGCCAACGGTTAGGTTCGGGTCGGTATAATTGGCCTGCAAAAAAGCAACGGCCTTGGCAACCAGGGCACTTGTAGCGCTGGGCGGTGCCGTGCGGCGCTCGGCCACAATCTGGTCCATCAGCAGCAAAAGCTCCACCAGCTCGCACCGCTGCACCATGTGCTGGGTGCTGCCGTGTAAGTAAGCGGTCTGGGCCATCCGCTCAAATAAGCCGCGTAGATCCCATGCGGTGACGGCGTCTGCATCCAGGATCACCAGCTGCCCCAGCCAGGTGGGGGCAACCAGCCCGCTGGCCAGCAGGGCTTCCTGCCATAGCTCGGCGTCGATCTGAGCAATCAGACGTTCAGAAATCTTATCCGTGATATTAAACATGCCCGCATGATAGCACCGGGCAGGGAAGATGATCATTTCCCCCAGGTTTATATCATAAATGTTGCCGTCCACAGAATAGCGCACGTTGCTGCCCACCAGGGGCAGTACAAGCTCATAATACGGGTGAGAGTGTACAACAGACTGGCTGTCCTGCTCATTGGTATACCAACCCACGGCAATCTGACCGCTTTCCAGCTCCATGCTGGCGCGTTCCTGCGTCAAAAACTGGTCCTTAATATGCGGTACTTTCTGGACGAACATGGTGGGCCCTCCTTTTTTGACTTTGCGGCGCGGATTTCTGGGGAACGTTTGTAGTCCGGTCCGGGATGTTGGGCATAGCAAATAACAAAATAGGACAAAAATGGCGGTAGTGGCCAATTTTTATATGGCATCTGACTTTAGGCAACACCGCACAATTCCCGCCTTGCGGCTTAAGCACCGCTCCGGCAGCTGCGGCACGGCATCTGCCGCACCTCGCTCGCCGTGTCGGCACTTAGAATTATGCGGTATTGCCTTTATTATAGCATAGAGTGCAGCAAGATGGTATTGGCATACACCAAAAAATATCGATTTCTGGCAAAAAAATCTGATTCTAATCTGATTCTTGGGTGCAGCTTGCGTCAAAAGGAAGAGAATGAGAAGGGGGAAAATAAACAATGTTATCTAGGGCAATACCGCACAATTCCCGCCTTACGGCTTAAGCACCGCTCCGGCGGCTGAGGAACGGCATCTGCGTTGCCAAAATACTCGATAATGTCGGGTTGCGGTACCCGCATCGTGCTTCGGGGGCAAAAGCCCCTCGCACTCTGCGACCGCTGCCCCTGCTTCGGTTCGCTGTTTCCGCCACTGGCGGCGCTCACCTTTGCAGCATCCAGTATTATCTGCGCTTTTGGCTTAGCATCTGCCGCACCTCGCTCGCCGTGTCGGCACTTAGAATTATGCGGTATTGCCCTAGGATATATTATTTTTTTACGTATTGAATCGGCATGGACAATATGTTAGAATAACTTCGATTAGATCAAAAGAGGAAAGGAAGAATATAAAGGATGTTTGTAGGAACATGGTGGTCACTGATGCCGCCCATTGTGGCGATTGCGCTGGCACTGCTGACCAAAGAAGTGTATTTGTCATTGTTTGCGGGGTGTGCCCTTGGCGCACTGTTGACGGCAGAATTCCACCCGTGGATTGCGTTTGATACGCTGTTTAACACAATGATCGATAGTGTGGATTTTTCCATTCTGATGTTCATGATCCTTTTGGGCATGATCGTTATGCTCATGCAGGAATCCGGCGGCACCCGCGCTTACGGTGAGTGGGCCTCCAGCCACCTGAAAAGTAAGCGCTCCGCTTTGGTAACGACCTCTCTGCTCGGTGCGCTGATTTTTGTGGATGACTACTTCAACTGCCTGACGGTTGGCTCTGTCATGCGCCCTGTCACAGATAAGTACAAGGTTTCCCGCGCCAAGCTGGCGTATATCATTGATGCAACCGCCGCGCCAGTCTGCATCATTGCGCCGATTTCTTCCTGGGCGGCAGCCGTCAACTCTTACGTTCCGGCGGGCAGCTCCATGTCCGGTTTTGAGATGTTCGTTAAAACCATTCCGTTCAACCTCTATGCAATTTTAACCCTGTATATGGTGTTCTTCACCTCCATTGTAGGCTTCGATTTCGGCCTGATGAAAAAGCATGAAGAGAACGCGGCCAAAGGTGATCTGTTCACCTCCGGCGGGGAAGAGTTCCAGAACCAGGAAACAAAAGACCCGACCGAGGGCGGCAAATACGCCAAAGGCAAGGTCATCGATCTGATTGCGCCCATGGTCGTCATGATTGCAACGGCAATCGCAGCTATGATCTGGACCGGCCACCTGAACGGCGGCCAGAATCTGGTGGAGGACTTTGCCAACTGCTCTTCTTCGGAAGCGTTGGTGTTTGCCGGTTTGGTCACAGTGGGATTCCTGCTGCTTCTGTATCTGCCGCGCCGTGTCATCGGCTTCAAGGATTTTATGAATTCCGTTCCCGAAGGTGGCAAGCTTATGATGCCCGCCATCCTGATTTTAGTGCTGGCCTGGACTCTGAAAGGTATGACGGACGCCCTGGGTATCGGTACCTTTGTACGTTCGGCCATCAATCTGAATTCCAGCCTGATGAACTTTGTGCCGCTGGTCATCTTCTGCATTGCAATTTTTATTGCCTTTTCTTCCGGCACCAGCTGGGGCACCTTTGCTATTTTTGTGCCCATCGTGGTCAACATGTTTGCTGAACTGGACCCGACCATGATGATCATTTCTGTAGCGGCTGTCCTGGCTGGTGCTGTCTGCGGTGACCATATTTCGCCTATTTCTGATACTACCATCATGTCCAGCTCCGGTGCCCAGTCCAACCATATCAACCATGTGCAAACCCAGATGCAGTACGCCTTTGTGGTCATTGCCGTGTGTGCTGTTGGCTACCTGATCGCCGGCTTTACCGAAAACTGGTGGCTGACCCTGCTTTGCTCGCTGGTGATTTTGACCGGAGTGCTGTTGGAGATAAGGAAGAGGGAAATGTGTGGCCGATAAACCATACTGACGTAGCATCATCAAAAAGAATCTGTTTTGCACACTATATGGGGCACTAAAACCGGTCGTGTTTTACCGTTATATGAACTATATATGAACTAAAACGCCGAACTTTTGGCCCCTGCGGCACAAAATTGGCACAGCTTTTTCAGAAGTTTTGAGGAGATGGCGAAAAACAAGAGAAAACAATGAGAATCCATGAGTTTATCACCTACTTCGTAAAACTATTGTTGAGTACCCGATGCAGAGGGGCCGGTCTTCTTTACATGGCTGCCGAAGATGTTTGGTAAAAGAGTTGTAGTTACCGTCCATGGGGAGTGTGAAATAATACGCGGCAAGGGTACGGCAGAGAATGAAAGGCTCCGCAACGCGAAGTTCATATTTTCTTACCCGAAGAATGAACGACTGATTTTTTTGGGTGGCAGCAATGCCGCACAGGAAAAAATCTCGACCATGCGGGTGGGGTGACAGCTAGCGGACAGGTGTACGAACCTATCCGCTCTTTGTGTTAGCCGAGATATTGATGAAGAAATTGAGTGGGATTGTGGGAAAGATTTATGAGTAAGAAACTTGCGATTGCGATGTTCGGACAGAAGCGATTATCGAGAGAAGGCGGAGTAGAAATCGTTGTCAAAGAGCTCTGCACCCGAATGGCACAGAATGGTTGTGACGTGACCTGCTACAACAGAGCAGGCCATCATGTGAGTGGTGCAGAATATGACGATGCTGGTAAAACGGAGTACGAGGGAATCCGTCAGAAGTCTGTTCCGACTATTGAACGGCGTGGGGCTAGAGATATAATAGGGTCAACCAAGAAAAACTACGATAACTAAAGGGTTTTGACGGCTTGAGTTGTCCTTCAAAAGTTTTATTTGTTGAAAAGACTGCAAGAAGCGGGAAATCCTGGGGTTATATGTAGGAGGCTTTTTGGAAAGCTCTGTTTTGACCCACAAAAGGAGCAGCAAATAAAGATTGCAGGAGAGTTCAAGCCTACGGTGGATTGCCTTTGTGCGACCCGCCGTGGGTTTGTTGCTGTTTATATACAAAAAGTGAGGAGTGCAGAATGTACATGAATGACGGAAATAAAACGAAAATCAATCTGAGAAACAAGAGTGTTTTTATCACGGGTGTAGCTGGTTTTATCGGTTCTAACCTTGCAAAGAGACTGCTCTCCACGGTGGAGGGTGTCAAGGTTGTGGGTCTGGACAACATGAACCACTATTATGATGTGCGCCTGAAGGAAGCACGTTTGAACGAATTGGAGCAGTTTGACAATTTCAGCTTCGTAAAAGGTAATCTGGCTGACAAGGCGGTGATCGAATCTATCTTTGAGCAGTATAAGCCGGAAATTGTGGTGAACCTCGGTGCGCAGGCGGGTGTCCGCTATTCCATTACGAACCCTGATGCCTATGTGGAAGCAAACTTGATTGGCTTCTATAACATTCTGGAAGCCTGCCGCCATTCTTACGATGAGGGGCATACCCCGGTAGAGCATTTGGTCTATGCGTCGAGTTCTTCCGTATACGGCAGCAATAAAAAAGTGCCGTACAGTACGGATGACAAGGTGGATAACCCGGTATCGCTGTATGCAGCGACCAAGAAGTCCAATGAACTGATGGCACATGCCTATTCTAAACTGTACAACATTCCTTCCACGGGTCTGCGCTTCTTCACAGTATACGGCCCTGCTGGTCGCCCGGATATGGCGTACTTCGGCTTTACTAACAAGCTGCTGAAAGGCGAAACGATTCAGATTTTCAACTACGGTAACTGCAAGCGTGACTTTACTTATGTGGATGATATTGTCGAGGGCGTTGTCCGTGTGATGCAGGGTGCGCCGAAACGTAAAAATGGTGAAGATGGTCTGCCCGTTCCTCCGTATGCAGTTTATAACATCGGCAACCAGAACCCGGAAAATCTGCTGGACTTTGTACAGATTTTGCAGGAAGAACTGATTCGTGCTGGTGTTCTGCCGGAAGATTATGATTTTGAAGCACACAAAAAATTGGTTCCGATGCAGCCTGGTGATGTACCTGTGACCTATGCAGATACCAGTGCGCTGGAGCGTGACTTCGGATATAAGCCCTCTACCAGTTTGCGCGAGGGGTTGCGGAAGTTCGCTGAGTGGTACGCAAAGTTCTACAAATAATGAAGAATAGGAAAATAAACCGATGAAGTGTGTTGGGGTTTACAAGGAATTATATCATCAGGAACCGTTTGATGTGGCGTTCTGCCCGTACCGTATCAGTCCTCTGGGTGCGCATATCGACCATCAGTATGGAAAAATCAATGGTCTGGCAATCGATAAGGGAATTCACATGGCATACCACCCGAAGCAGAATGGTGTTGTGGAATTGCAGTCGCTGAACTTCCCGAAGCGCGCCCAGTTCTTTGTAAGTGCAGTGCCGGAAGAAAAGCAGGGCGATTGGGCAGATCATCTGCGTGGCGCAGCGAAGATGCTGGGCGAGAAGTACCGTTTGAAAGTCGGTCTGTCCGGCATTATCGAAGGAAGTCTGCCGATTGGTGGTTTGTCCTCGTCAGCTTCGGTCATTATTTGCTTCTTATCGGCGCTGTGCAAGGTCAATGGTATCCACCTCGAACCGATGGAAATGATCCTTACAGCAAAGGCAGCGGAAAATCAGTATGTTGGCGTTTCTTGCGGCAAACTCGATCAGAGCTGCGAAGTTCTTTCTAAGAAAAACCATCTACTGTACCTCGATACGAAAGATGACAGCTATGAACTGATCCCTACCAGTGAGAAAATGAAGCCTTATAAGGTGGCAATCTTCTTCTCCGGCTTGGAGCGTTCTTTGAAAAACTCTAAGTACAATCTGCGGCAGGACGAGTGCAAGGCAGCAGCCTATGCACTAATGGGCTATGCAGGGATGGACTATGACACCTTTGCAAATACCCGGCTGCGCGATGTGCCGTATGAGGTGTTTGAAGCCTATAAAGACCGTCTGCCAGAATTGTGGCGTAGACGCGCAGAACACTATTACAGCGAGTTTGCTCGTGCCGAAAAGGGTGCAGAACTGTGGCGTAAAGGTGATTTGGAAGGCTACGGTCAGCTGGTTTTCGAGAGTGGCAAATCTTCCATTTATAATTACGAGTGTGGCTGCGATGAATTGAAAAAACTGTATGAAATTATGGCTGACACTGATGGTATCTACGGTGGCCGCTTCTCCGGTGCGGGATTCAAAGGCTGCTGCATGGCGCTGATTGACCCAGACAAGGCCGAAGATATTGAAGCAAAGGTCACAGCAGAGTATCTGAAAGCGTTCCCGGCATTGGAAGGTAAGTACAGTTTCCATCTGTGCGAGAGTGCCGATGGTGTGGAACTGTAAGGAGAATACATAGATGAAATGTTTGATTTTAGCAGCGGGCTACGCTACACGGCTTTATCCGCTGACGGAGAATTTTCCGAAGCCGCTCCTGAAAGTGGGAGAAAAGTCCATCCTCGATTGGCTGGTGGATGATTTAGTGGATACCACCGATATTGACGAATTTGTGGTAATTTCCAACCACAAGTTCGCGCAGCATTTTGAGGATTGGAAAAGCAATAAGCAAAAGACGCGGCCTTATGAGATTACTGTAATCGACGATGGCACAAGCACCAATGAAACTCGTCTGGGAGCAGTCAAAGATATTCAGCTGGCGGTGGAAAAGCTGAATTTAGCTGATGATTTGCTGGTTATGGCTGGCGACAATGTGCTGGATTTCAGTCTTTCCAAGTTCGTGGAGTTCGCAAAGGAAAAGGATACTTCCTGTGTGATGTGCCATGTGGAAAATGAACTGAAAAAGCAGCAGAAAACGGCGATTATCACGTTGGATGGCAATGACCTGATTACCAGCTATGAGGAAAAGCCGAAAGAGCCGAAAGGAAATCTGGCTGTGCCGCCGTTCTATTGCTACCGTGCCTGTGATGTAAAGCGGATTCAGGAAGCACTGGACAATGGCTGCGGTTATGACGCACCAGGTAGCTTTGCCGCATGGCTGAGCAAACAGACCCCAATGCACGCTTACGTTATGCCGGGCAAACGGTATGACATTGGCGATATTAACAGCTATGAGTATGTGAAGAGTGTGTTCTCAAGATAAGTATACAAGGGAGAAAGTAATAATGAAGGAGTTTAAAGATTTGAAAATTGCCGTGGCCGGTACGGGATATGTTGGGCTTTCGCTGGCAGTGTTGCTGGCACAGCACCATCAGGTAACGGCTTTGGATATCGTTCCTGAGAAGGTGGAGATGATCAATAACAAGAAATCTCCGATTCGGGACGAATACATTGAGAAGTATCTGGCAGAAAAGGAGCTGGATCTGACTGCAACTCTGGATGCCAAGGAAGCGTATTCTGATGCTGATTTTGTTGTCATTGCAGCTCCTACCAACTATGACAGCAAGAAAAATTTCTTTGATACCTCTGCAGTTGAAGCGGTTATCAAACTGGTAATTGAGTATAACCCGGAAGCAATTATGGTGATAAAGTCCACGATTCCTGTTGGCTTCACAGCAAGTGTCCGCGAAAAATATCACTGCGACAATATTATCTTCAGCCCGGAATTTCTGCGTGAGAGCAAGGCTCTGTATGATAACCTTTACCCTTCCCGTATCATCGTTGGTACGGATGTAGAAAACGCTCGGCTGGTAAAAGCTGCACATACTTTTGCTGAATTGCTTCAGGAAGGTGCAATCAAGGAAAACATTGACACTCTGTTCATGGGTTTTACCGAAGCAGAAGCGGTTAAGTTGTTTGCTAATACTTATCTGGCTCTGCGTGTTAGCTACTTCAATGAACTGGATACCTATGCAGAGATGAAGGGGCTGAATACTCAGCAGATTATCAACGGCGTCTGCCTTGATCCGCGTATCGGTACTCATTACAACAATCCCAGCTTCGGTTACGGCGGGTACTGCTTGCCCAAGGACACTAAACAGCTGCTCGCAAATTATGCCGATGTACCGGAAAACTTGATTGAAGCAATCGTTGAGAGCAACCGCACTCGTAAAGATTTTATTGCGGATCGGGTGCTTGAAATTGCTGGTGCTTATGAAGCAAATGATAGCTGGGATGAGAGCAAGGAAAAAGAAGTTGTGGTTGGCGTTTACCGT
Organism: Subdoligranulum sp. APC924/74; assembly: GCF_003324125.1. Lineage (NCBI taxonomy): Bacteria > Bacillati > Bacillota > Clostridia > Eubacteriales > Oscillospiraceae > Subdoligranulum > Subdoligranulum sp. APC924/74. The sequence goes on from NZ_PSQF01000001.1 coordinate 10,282, forward strand.
CTGACGATGAAGAGCAACAGCGATAACTTCCGCCAGAGTTCCATTCAGGGAGTTATGAAGCGCATCAAGGCAAAAGGTGCTACGGTCATTATTTATGAGCCTACACTGAAAGATGGGGACACATTCTTTGGTAGCCGTGTTGTTAATGATTTAGAAGAGTTCAAAAAACAGAGCCAGGCCATCATCGCAAACCGCTATGACAAGTGTCTGGATGATGTGAAGAATAAGGTTTATTCACGCGATATTTTCCAGCGTGATTAATATAAAATTTTTATTTAAAAGGAGAATAATTATGTCTGCATTTGATAACGCAACCCTTATGATCACTGGTGGTACTGGTTCTTTTGGTTCTACCGTTCTGAAGCACTTCCTGGATTCTGACCTGAAGGAGATCCGTATCTTCTCTCGTGATGAAAAGAAGCAGGATGATATGCGCCATGAGCTTCAGGCCAAGCACCCGGAGAACGCCAAGAAGGTGAAGTTCTATATCGGCGATGTCCGCAATCCTCAGTCTATCCGTGACGCAATGCCCGGTGTTGATTACATCTTCCATGCTGCTGCTCTGAAGCAGGTTCCTTCCTGCGAGTTCTTCCCCATGCAGGCCGTCCAGACCAACATCATCGGTACTGATAATGTGTTGCACGCCGCTATTGACGCTGGCGTCAAGCGTGTTGTCTGCCTGTCCACCGACAAAGCTGCTTACCCCATCAACGCTATGGGTATCTCCAAGGCCATGATGGAGCACGTCATCTACGCCAATGCCCGTGTAGCTGCTGAGCGTGGTGGCACTACCATCTGCTGCACCCGTTACGGCAACGTTATGTGCAGCCGCGGTTCCGTTATCCCTCTGTTCATCGACCAGATCAAGGCAGGCAACCCCATCACTATCACCGACCCCAACATGACCCGCTTTCTGATGAACCTGGACGAGGCTGTGGATCTGGTCTTGTTCGCCTTCCAGCACGCTAACCCCGGCGATCTGTTCATCCAGAAGTCTGATGCCTCTACTATCGGCGATTTGGCTAAGGCTGTCCAGCAACTGTTCGGCGATACCGGCACGAACATCATCGGCACCCGTCACGGCGAGAAGCTGTTCGAGACTCTGATGACCCGTGAGGAGCGTCTGCGCAGCCAGGATATGGGCCATTATTTCCGTGTTGCTGCGGATAACCGTGACCTGAACTGCGATAAGTTTGTCGTCAACGGCGAGGTACATACCATGGCAGACGAGTCCTACACCAGTCATAACACTACCCGTTTGGATGTGGAAGGCACTGTTAAGAAGATCCTGACCACGGAATATGTCCAGAATGAACTGAAGGGTATCCCGAATGTCTAAGAAAAAGCTGCTTCTGGTTGGTGCCGGTGGCTTCGGGCGCATGGTGGCGGAGCAGGCGATGTTCCAATACGATTGCGCTTTTGTGGATGATGGACAGTCTGTGGGTGCTGAGATCTGTGGTATTCCGGTGATTGGCGGTCTTGCTGATTTGCCGGAGCTGAAAAAAGAGTACAGCTTGCTGGTGGTAGGTATCGGCAACAATCAGTTCCGGGCGCAGGTGTATGAGAAAGCAAAATCACTTGGCTATGCGTTCCCAAACATCATTGCTCCCAGTGCCTATGTCAGTCCGTTTGCTGAAGTCGGCTGTGGCTGTGTGGTTCTGCAAAACGCTTGTATCCAAAATGGAGCCTCTGTCGGAAGCGGTGTTTTGCTGAATGCCGGAACGGAAGTCCACTGTGATGCAACGATAGGGGACTACGCCTTGATCTACACCAGCAGCGTGATTCGCACAGGTGCAACTGTGGGGAAATTTGCCCGCATCGGCAGCAACTGCACCATTTGCAATAATGCAACTGTGCTGGATAGTGCAGATGTTTCGGACTGCACTGCAGTACATTAAGAGGTGAAAGAATGAACATTCTAGTCACAGGTGCCAAGGGTATGGTGGGAACCGCCCTTTGTAACAACCTGAAAAACATTCGTGATGGGAAAAACAAGACCCGTCCGGCACTGGATATTAAAGAAATCTACGAGTATGATCTGGATTCTACCTCGGAGGAACTGGACGAGTACTGCCGCAGGGCAGACTTCGTGTTCAATCTGGCAGGGGTAAATCGTCCAGAAAACCCGGAGGATTTCATGAAGGGCAACTTCGGCTTTGCATCTGACCTGCTGAACTGCTTGAAAAAGCACAACAACAAGGCAACCATTATGCTGTCCTCCTCCATTCAAGCTACGTTGGCTGGCCGCTTCGGTAATAGTGAGTATGGTCGTAGCAAAAAGGCTGGCGAGGAGCTGTTCTTCCAGTATGCTGAAGAAACTGGGGCTAAGGTTGCCGTCTATCGCTTCGTGAACCTGATGGGGCATAGCCGCCCCAAGTACAACAGCGCCGTCAGTACCTTCTGCTGGGCGGTTGCCAACGATGAGCCTTTCACTGTCAATGACCGCAGCACCGAGCTGGAGCTGCTGTACATTGACGACCTAGTAGAAGGAATGTTTGATCTGCTGGAAGGCAAGGAACAGCACTGCGAATTTGACGGTGTAGAGACTATTCTGAAAGAAGATGGCCGTTACTGCTGCGTCCCCGTGACACACAAGGTAACACTGGGCGAGATCGTAGATCTGCTGCAGGAGTTCAAGGAACAGCCGACTACGCTCATGATGCCCAAGATGCCAGACGGTTCCTTTGCTAAGAAGTTGTATTCCCTGTACCTGACCTATCTGCCGACGGACAAGTTCAAGTATGCCCTGAAGATGAACGTGGACAACCGTGGTTCTTTCACGGAATTGGTTCATACCGCTGACTGTGGGCAGGTGAGCATCAACATCAGCCGCCCAGGTATCACCAAGGGGCAGCACTGGCACAACTCTAAGTGGGAGCTGTTCATCGTGGTTGCCGGTCACGGACTGATTCAGGAGCGGAACATCAACACCGGAGAAACGGTGGAGTTTGAGGTTTCTGGCGATAAGATCGAGGCAGTCCACATGATTCCCGGCTGGACTCACAATATCATCAATCTGTCGAAAACGGAGAATCTGGTGACGGTGATGACCTGTAATGAGATCTTTAACCCGAACCACCCGGACACCTTTTTCGAGCCGGTGTAAGAAAAGATACTGGTTGACGTTAGGAGAATATTATGGAACACAATTTTAAATGGAAAAATGACGGGCGCACCAAGGTCATGATTGGCTGTGGCACCCGTCCTGAGATCATTCGGCTGGCTGCCGTTATCAAGCGTTGCCGTGAATACTTTGACTGCTGCGTGGTCTATTACAATCAAAACTGGGACAGAAACCTTTCCACCGTTTTCTGGGAGGATTTCGAGTTGAAAAACACCTTCGGGGAGTATGGCCCGGACATTTTGGTGCCGGTGGTTGGCGAGAATCTTGGTGTTACCTGCGGCAACATTATGGGCCGCAGCTATGAAATCCTCTCTGAATTGCAGCCGGAGGGCTATTTGGTGCTGGGCGATACCAACTCCTGCCTTTCTGCCATCAGTGCAAAACGACTGCACATCCCGCTGTTTCACATGGAGGCAGGCAACCGCTGCAAGGACGAGTGTCTGCCCGAGGAGACCAATCGCCGTATCGTGGATGTGATTTCCGACGTGAATATGTGCTATTCCGAATTCGCCCGGAAGTATCTGGCGGATACGGGTCTGCCCAAGGAGCGTACCTACCAGACAGGTTCTCCTATGGCAGAGGTGCTGCACATGAATCTGGAGAAGATTCAGAAAAGCGATGTGTTGGAGCGTCTGGGGCTGGAAAAGGATAAGTATATTCTGCTGTCCGCCCACCGTGAGGAGAACATCGATTCTGAAAAGAACTTCCTGAGCCTGTTTACTGCCATCAACGCACTGGCAGAGAAGTACGATATGCCCATCCTGTACTCCTGCCATCCCAGAAGCAAGCACCGTCTGGAAAAGAGTGGCTTCAAACTCGACCCTCGTGTCCGGGTCAATGAGCCGCTGGGCTTCAACGACTACAACAAGCTGCAAATGAACGCTTTGGCAATCGTTTCCGACTCCGGCACTCTGCCCGAGGAGAGCAGCTTCTATCTGTCCATTGGTCATCCCATCGCCGCCGTGTGCATCCGTACCAGTACGGAACGTCCCGAGGCGCTGGAAGCCGGTGACTTCATTTTGGCTGGTATTACCACTCGGGAACTTCTCAACGCCACCGATATGGCCATTAAGATGAAGCAGAAGGGCGTTCTGGGCAAGCCCTGCCCGGACTATGTGGACGAGACCGTGTCCATGAAGGTGGTTCGCATCATTCAGGGTTATGTAAACGTGGTCAATAAGATGGTGTGGAGGAAATACTGAGTTATAAAGTGAGAAAGCTATGCGACGAGTGAATATATTAGGCGTTGAAATTTCGGCTGTTAACAAAGAAACTGCGATTCAATATTTATTAGAAAACATGGACAAAGCAAGAGGAAGATATATTTGTGCTTGTAATGTTCATACTACTGTAACAGCACATGAGAATTTGGACTATCAAGCGGTTCAAAACAATTCATTTATGACTTTGCCAGACGGAAAACCCTTATCTAGCGTTGGAGTTCGTCGCGGGTATTCGGAAATGGGGCGAGTGACCGGGCCTGATTTTATGGAACAAGTGATTGCAGCCACAGAAAAAAGTGATGCTCGTCACTATTTTTATGGAACAACGCAAAAAAATCTGAATGCATTACTTGAATACTTAAAGGCGAATTATCCACAATTATCCATTGTCGGTTGTGAGCCATCGTTGTTTAGGCCGTTGACGGTACAAGAGGAAACAGCGCTGTGCGATAGAATCAACGAATCGAAAGCGGATTTTGTATGGGTTGCACTCGGTGCGCCACGGCAAGAAAAGTTCTGTGCAAAACTCAGCAAAAATACAAAGGCCGTTTGGATAGCTGTTGGTGGAGCATTTAATGTTATTTCTGGAGTAATTCCACGTGCACCGCAGTGGATGCAGGATCACAGTTTAGAATGGTTTTACCGTTTTATGAAAGAACCGCGTAGACTATTTAAGAGATATTTTGTAACGAATAGCAAGTTTATATGGTACCTATTTAGGGATAATGGTGTCGAGAGATGAAAAAAGTGGTTATGGTCGTACCTAGTTTTTCAGCAAAAGGTGGTATCTCTTCTGTTGTAAACGGCTATAGAGGTTCTGAGCTGGAAAAGAAGTATAAGATAAAATATATTGAATCCTATTGTGATGGAAGCAAAGTAAAAAAAATATGCAAGGCTTTGGAGGCATATTTTTTGTTTTTCAAGGAAATGGCAATAAATAAGCCGGATCTTGTGCATATACATTCTTCGTTTGGCGGAAGCTTTTATAGAAAATTACCATTTGTGTATATAGCGAACATCTTTAATGTTCCTGTGATTAATCATATTCATGGATCAGAAATTGCAAACTTTTATATTAATGCGAGCAATAAGAAAAAACGATTGGTAGAGGATTGTTTTGATAGATGCAAATACTTGGTAGTTCTTTCTGAAGAATGGAAAAATAATTTACAGGTCGTAAAAACAAATACTTCAAAAGTCGTTATAGAAAATTACAGTATTATACATAAAGAATGTTTGAAGAGAAAAAATCATGAGGATAAGATTATTCTCTTTTTAGGATTTATTACGGAGCTTAAAGGTGTCTTTGACATTCCTGATATTGCAAAAAAAATCATTGAACGTAATAGAAATGTTAAATTTGTTTTAGCTGGAAGCGGAGAGATTGAGAAGTTACAGGCTATTGTTGAGGAAAAAGGTATATCTCAGTATTTTTCATTTCCAGGATGGGTTAAAAAGGAAAGGAAAGAAAAACTTCTTCAAGAGGCAGATCTTTTCTTTTTACCATCTTATACGGAAGGAATGCCGATGTCGATTCTAGAAGCAATGGGGTATGGGTTGCCCATAGTTGCCACAAATGTTGGAGGGATACCGCAGCTTGTGGAAAATGGTAAAAACGGCTATATGGTAGAGCCAGGAAAGATAGATGATTTTGCTAAAGTAATACTTGAATTGACTGGGAATGATGAGCTTATTTACCGTATGGGAAAGGAAAGCATTGAAAAAGCATATGAGAAGTATTCTTTAGAGAAACATCTGGAGAAAGTGTGCAAATTATATGAAAAAGCTATGGATGAGTGATTGAGATGAATAAAATCGGACGCTACATATACGGAACAGAAGAATTTGTGCGTAAGGTATTTTATAAGATTTTTCGAGAAAGTGTAATTAAATCTTCTTTGGGAAACTGTGGCAAAAATGTACATATTGCAGAAAAAAGCGATATTAAGGGAATTGGCAACATTAGTATAGGAGATGATGTTGCGATTGGCCCTCATGCACTGTTGTGGACAACACGAGCAAACATTATCATTAAAGAAAAAGTAGTAATTGGCCCAAGGCTTAGTATCATCACAGGCGATCACAAGATGAATGCAGTAGGAAAGTACATGGCTGATGTAACAGATGAAGAAAAAGATGAAGAAAACGATCAGGATGTCATTATTGAGAAGGATGTTTGGATAGGGGCTAATGTAACAATTCTTAAGGGAGTAACTGTAGCAGAGGGATGCGTTATTGGGGGGGGTGTGTAATAACTAAAAGTACTCATCCCTATGGCATATATGTAGGAGTACCCGGTAGACGTGTTTCTGAAAGATTTACGAACGAAGAATTAGAAGATCATATAAATATATTGCAAGAAAAATCCAAATGGTGATTTTAATATGAGAACAAAATACACAATCAATGAACTTTTATTTGAGATATATTTGATATGCGTGATTTTAGGGTCTTTGCTAAGAAATATGTTGGGTGAATGGGAGCCGATATATGATACATACAGGTTTGTTAGTAAAGGAAGATGGGGAACTCTCTTTTTAAGTTTTTCAAGTGTTATTATTCTTGTGCTGATATTTAGATGCTTTATACAATATATAAAAAAAGTCCATGCAGGAATAAGGATTTTGATTATAAGTTCGATTTTATATTATTTGATATGGACTGTATTAGCTTTAGATAAAGCGCCCGCTCAATCTGTTTTTTTTGAATCGATTTCTACATCAGTGATTTTGCTGCCAGTGGCAGCGCTACTTGGTTTTGATGACAATATATGGAATATATTGGAAAACAAATTGCCGTATATAAATATACTCCTCTGCTGTTGTTTTTATATTGCTGTTTTTTCTTTTTGGGCTAATTATGGAATTAAATGGCCTATGAATGCGTCATATAAAGGGATATTCTCATATTGGTTTACATCTACTTGCATTATGACCTTTATAGATTTCCCCAAAGAAGATAAAAGAAAGTTGATATACTGTGATTTGTTGCTTATTATCGCCGCTGCTTTTATTACACAGTCAAGAGCATGGGTATTACAGACATTAATACTATTATTTATATTTGTTGCGGTTTTGGGTAATAGGAATAGATCTGTTAAGATTTTAATGGGGTTTTTGCTGATTATTATTGCAATGTTGGGAGTTTCTTATGTTTTTCCAGAGATTACAGGAAATTTATTCAATAGAGGATTGGAAGATACCAGAAGTGGACAATATGTAATCTTTTTTGCACAGCATTCATGGGAAGATTTGATTTTTGGATTGGGTATCAATGCTTCTTATAGCTACTTGGGAAATAAGAACTATATTTATTTCGATAATCAGTTTATGTTTGTTATGTTCCATTATGGAATCTTCCCAGTGATTGCATGGTTGTGTGTATATGCATCTACTTTAAAAGGCAGTAAGATTTATAATGAGCAAAGTAGAATAGTGATTCGAGCAGCAAAATTTGTCGGATTTTTTGTATTACTAGCGTATATGGGCGTTTCTACATATTATCAGATTGAGTTGGGATATAGTGGCGTTATTGTAATGATGCTTGTTGGAAAAGCATTAAGAGAAAAATATTACGGGAGATCATAGGCTGATGAAAAAGATATCATTTTTAATAGGTAGCTTAGGTGGAGGCGGTGCTGAGAGAGTTACAGTTGCCTTAGCCGATTATTTTTGTGAAAGCGGTTATGAAGTTTTCTTTATTGTATTTTCAAAGGCAAATAATAATTATAGGATTAATCCGAAAATTAAAATTGATTATTTGCCTGAGAATACAGGGAAATGTGCAATATTTTTTAGAATAAAAGAATTAAAAAAACTATTGAAGAATCAAGCGCCAGATTATGTGATTTCGTTGGGCTTGGGATATCAATATCTGATATTGGGAAATTTGCTAAATAAATATAGATTTATTTTATCGGAAAGAAATGCTCCGCAGTATTATTACAATTGGTATCAGAAGATTTATGTAAAGTATAGTTACGAAAAAGCATATAGAGTTGTTTTCCAAACCGAAGATGCAAAACAGTATTATGGTAAGAGCCTAGAGAAAAAGTCAAAAGTAATTGCAAATCCTATTACCTCGTCAATTCCGGATCCATATGATGGAGAAAGAGAAAAAAGAATTGTAGCTGTAAATAGATTAAGTCAACAAAAAAATATATTCATGCTTCTCAGGGCAATGAAAAGAGTCCTTGATGTGTTCCCGGAATATGTATTAGAAATATATGGTAAAGGCGAGCAACAGGAGGAATTAGAAAAATACGCTAAAGAACTAAATATTTCTGATAATGTCAAATTTATGGGACAAAAAGCAAATGTTCAAACATATATAGTGAATGCTAGTGTTTTTGTATCATCATCAGATTTTGAGGGAATGTCTAATTCAATGCTGGAAGCTATGGCGATAGGACTTCCTGTGGTATGTACAGATTGTCCGATAGGTGGCGCTAGAATGGTTATAAAAAATAATATTAATGGCATACTTACACCTGTCGGTGATGATAGAATATTTGCGGATGAAATAATAGGATTACTAAAAAATCCGGAAAAAGCAAAAAGACTGGGAAAGCAAGCAAGTGAGTTGAGAGAACAGCTAAATGTAAAGAAAATAGCAAAAGAATGGGAAAAATTATTTGAAGATTAAGTTAAAGCTTTTAGGTGCATTGTAAATCTTACACCCTAGCAAAGAGAGGATGGCAATTCATGATAATATTATATATTGGAAATGTCGGATATCCAGACACTGCTTCATCAATTCATGTCAGGAATAGAGCTATATTTATGAAATCTTGTGGACATGAAGTTCATATATTATGTGAGTTGGCTTCTGATGGCAAAAGAATGGAAGAAGTGGATGAGGTGACATACCAATATATGGATCCTTATCCGGGACGGGGAAAGGTAAGAGGCGCTTTTTGGAATTTAGACCAAGTATTTGGGAAATTTTATTTTAAGCAAACACTAAAATTTCTTGATAAAATAAAACCTGATATAATCATTTTATATGAGCCGAATTCGATATTATATGTTTTAAAAATGTTAAATCTTTCTAAAAAAGAAGGATTTAAGTTGGTAATAGAAACTACGGAATGGAGAAACCCTAAAGATTATCGGGGAATTATTCCGAGAGTTATTAATACAGAAAAAGACTTACAAAAAAAATATATCGATAAAAAAGTTGGCAATGTTATAGCAATAAGCAAATATTTGTATCAACATTATTTAGAGCAAAACTGTAATACTATTTTGTTACCGCCAATTTTCCCAGAAGCTGATAAAAAGAAAAAATTAATAAGAGAAAATTCAGATAATAGAAAAGTGCTGAAAATTGTTTATGCAGGCGCATTGGCTTCAAAGGATTATATTGATACTCTATTACATGCGATAATTCGATTAAATACTGATGAAGTACGTGTTGTCATTGATATAATTGGCCCTGATAAGATGCAAGTGCAGAAATTGGTAGGGAACGATGAATTAGAAAAATATGGAATTTACTGTCATGGAAGATTGTCACATGACAAGACGCTAAGTATAGTGGAAAAGGCAGATTTGTCGGTTCTATTACGGATGAATAAAAGATATGCGAAAGCAGGAGTTTCGACAAAGTTTTGCGAGGCAATGATGTTAGGGGTTCCTAGTATTTGCACATCTGTAGGAGGCACGGATCTATTTGTAAAAGATAAATATAATGGATTCCTTGTTAGAAATAATGACCTGAATACATTAGAAACCACATTGCTTAGTATTATCGATTTGTCAAGAGAACAAATTGAAGAAATAAAAAATAATGCATTGACAACAGCAAATGAACTGTTTACGCCTGATAAATATATAGAACAATTTAATGCATTTTTGAATAAGTGTAAGTGAGTCTGCGTTTGAATGTAAATAGTGTTATAAAGTCTAGTACTGAATGTGAAACATCTAGGGACTGCTCTTTGTCCAAACAGAAAATCAGGAAGAAGGGATTGAAGGAAGGGTCTGGAGAGGAGGATTCTTATAAGAATCCAGAAATCATGCTACAGAAGTACTCCTGATATTAGATGTTTTTTGCTATGCTTTTTCCTTTTTTACGTTTGAGATGAACAGAAATATGGTTCTGGCTGGAATTCCAGATACCTGCGTAAATCGAATGCTGCGAATTAGAACTCTATGGCTGACTGACTCCTTAGTGAACGTGTAAGCCCAGATAAAATGGTGTCAGGCCACAACGTTCTTATTCTACAGCTTAGGCAATAAGTTGGATAGCAACACGGCAGGATGCTGTGGGGTTACCCGCAAATACATTGTAGGAGAATAAAATGCTAAAGGAAAGGCTACAAAATATTCCTTTGGGTGTAAAAGCAGCAGTGGTTTATACCATGGCATCTGTTTTTTCACGAGGATTATCAATGATTACAGTTCCAATTTTCACGAGAATAATGTCTACAAGCGAAATTGGAATGGTTAATTTATATAACTCCTGGTATTCTTTGTTGAGTGTAATTGCAACACTATCATTAACATCGGGTGGATTTCAGGCAGCGATGAAAGACTTTGAGGGGGAAAGGGATCAATATCAATCGGCTGTTTTGACATTAACATCAATGATGGCAATTGTTCTAGGATGTATTTATTTCCTCATACCTGATATTTGGAATAGAATTATAGGGTTGCCTTCTGTGCTGATAATTTTGATGCTAGTAATGTTTTTCTTTGCACCGGCGCAGGATTTTTGGCTGTTAAGACAAAGATATGAATATAAATATAAATTAGCTGGTGCATTGACAATGGGATCAGCTTTAGCATCAACAATATTCTCCGTGATAGTTGTTTTATATTTAAATAAAGCGGGATCGGATCAAGTTGTGGTGGGCCGATTGTATGCAACTAACATAGCAACAATGGCGATTTCGGCGGTTATATGGATTAAAATATATGCAAAAGGGAAAACGATAGTAAATATAAAGTATTGGAAATACTCTTTGAAGCTGAGCGCTCCTCTTATTGGTTATGCTTTTGCAGCACAGATTTTAAGTGTTTCTGATCGAATGATGATAAGCAAAATGGTGGGGAATGATGCGGTTGGAATATATAGTACTTTATATACTGTAAGCTCAATTTCACTATTAGTTTGGAGTGCAATTAATTCATCATTTATACCGTATTTATATCAGAATATAAGTAAAAAAGATAATAAAATTAGAGAATTATCATTAGCTTTAATGGGATCGTATGCTATTATTGCAGTTATGCTTACTTTTTTAGCGCCAGAAATAGTTAGAATATTAGCTACTAAGGAATATTATGAAGCAATTTATATTATGCCGCCTATTGCAGCAGGAGTGTTTTTGACTTCTGTATCAAATATGTACTCTAATTTACTCATATACCATAAAAAAACTAATTATATAATGTATTCTTCGACTATCGCAGCTATTGTAAATCTTATACTGAATTTCATATGTATAAATATTTTTGGCTATATGGCAGCTGCATATACTACACTGGTAGCATATATAGTGTTAGCAGGTGCACAAGTTATATTTGCAAGAAAGGTTCATCTCAAAGAAACTGGAAATAAATCGGTATATAATGATAAGGCAGTCTTGTTTATGGCAATATTAACGATCATAGCTGCGTTGTTCGGTTTGGTATTGTATCGTTATACTATGTTAAGGTATGCATTAATTTGCATTGGGATGATTGCGGGAATAAAAATTGCGTTAGCGGCTTTGAAAAAAATGAAAAATAACTAGTAGAGTCAATTTGAGCCTAGAACACAAAAAATAACAATTCAAGTCTTGCCGAGAACTCTCGGGGGTCGGCCCCCGATGTGAGTATATTTGTGTTTAAGTTCCAACATGCAAACCTTAGCGTTTTGTTTGTCCAGAAGGTGGATGCTTTTACCATAGGCAATCTTGCAAAGGTTATTCAGTAGTTCTTTAATGATATTTGAACGAATATCATTGGCGCTCGTCATGGAGATGATTTGTTTGAGACTTTGATAACACGTGATGAGCGCTTGCGTGGTGAGAATATGGGTCACTATTTACGCGCGTCTACTGACAACCGCAATTTATACTGCGACTAGTTCGTGGTCAAGGACGAAGCAAATGAGTCTCATGCAAGCCATAATACGAATTATCTGGATGTACAAGGAACGATTAAGAAGATAATGATGACAGTGTATGGGAAACAACATTTAGCGGGTAATCAATAACTGAGGAAGGGTGGTGTATTATTGAAAAACTGAATATTTGTAGATTAGTGAATACGAGGCACTCGTTGATATTAGTGCATGAGATACTATACGTTTAAATTAGAAGAATAGTATTAGGAGGAAGATTTAAAATGGGAAAGTATTTTGGAACGGACGGTTTCCGTGGTGAAGCCGGAATTACATTAACAGCAGACCATGCCTATAAAGTGGGTCGCTTTTTGGGCTGGTATTATAACGCTCTCCGTGAGCGCAATGGTGATAACGACCCTGCTCGCATAGTGATTGGCAAGGACACTCGTCGCAGCTCTTACATGTTTGAGTACAGCCTAGTCGCTGGCCTGACGGCTTCCGGTGCAGATGCTTATCTGCTCCACGTTACTACCACGCCGTCTGTAGCTTACATCGCTCGTGTGGATGACTTTGACTGCGGTATCATGATTTCTGCCAGCCATAATCCGTATTACGATAACGGCATTAAGCTGATCGACTGCTACGGTGAAAAAATGCCCGAGGAGACCCTGCTGCTGGTGGAGGACTATATTGACGGCAAACTCCATGTCTTTGATAAGGACTGGCCGGAACTGCCCTTTGCTCGTCGTGAGCACATCGGTTGCACGGTGGACTACGTGGCAGGCCGTAACCGTTATATGGGCTATCTGATCAGTCTCGGCATCTATTCCTTCAAGGGTGTCAAGGTCGGCCTGGACTGCGCTAACGGCAGCTCTTGGAATATCGCTAAGAGCGTTTTCGATGCTCTGGGTGCAGATACCTACGTTATCAATAACAAGCCGAACGGTCTGAATATCAACAACAATGCTGGCTCCACCCACATCGAGGGTCTGCAGAAGTTCGTAGTAGAGAAGGGCTTGGATGTCGGCTTTGCCTACGATGGTGACGCCGACCGCTGCCTGTGCGTGGACGAGAAGGGTAATGTCATCACTGGCGACCATATCCTGTATATCTATGGCTGCTATATGAAAGAGCGTGGCAAGCTGCTGACCAATACTGTGGTTACGACTGTCATGTCCAACTTTGGTCTGTACAAAGCGTTTGATGAGCAAGGTATCGGTTACGCCAAGACTGCTGTGGGCGACAAGTACGTATACGAGTACATGGCGAAGAACGGCTGTCGTATCGGTGGTGAGCAGAGTGGTCATATCATCTTCTCCAAATATGCCAGCACCGGCGATGGTATCTTAACCAGTTTGAAGATGATGGAAGTCATGCTGGCTAAGAAGAAGCCGATGAGCGAGCTGGCCGCACCGCTGAAGATCTATCCGCAGGTGTTGGAGAATGTTCGCGTGACCGATAAGAAGGCTGCACAGAATGACCCTGCTGTGCAGGAAGCCGTGTCTAAGGTTGCTGAGGCACTGGGCGATACCGGCCGTATTCTGGTTCGTGAGTCCGGCACTGAGCCGGTTGTTCGTGTTATGGTGGAAGCACCTGACCACGACACCTGCCAGAAGTATGTTGACGAAGTGGTCAATGTAATCGGCGAAAAGGGATATAAGGCGTAAAGTCAATGACGACTCTGGCAGTGTCCGGAGTCGTTTTGTATAAGTGGAAAAGTATCATAGAAAAATGAATAATAGGAGGGGCAAAACCTATGTGTGGAATCGTTGGATTTACAGGAAATCGACAGGCAGCACCGATCCTGCTGGATGGTCTGTCTAAACTGGAGTATAGAGGATATGACTCGGCTGGGTTGGCTGTCCGGGATGGAGAAAATCTGGCACAGGTCGTGAAAGCAAAAGGCCGTCTGTCCAATCTGATTGAGAAAACCGATAACGGTAATGCACTGAAAGGAACTTGTGGTATTGGCCATACCCGTTGGGCAACCCACGGTGAGCCGAGCCAGACGAATGCACATCCGCATGTTTCCGGTAACTGTAGTCGTTCCGGTTCCGGCACAGTTGAGTCTGAGGTCGTTGGCGTACATAACGGCATCATTGAGAACTATACTGAACTGAAAGAAAAACTGTTGAAGCATGGCTATACGTTCTACAGCCAGACGGATACCGAAGTGGTCATCAAGTTGGTGGACTACTATTATAAGAAGTACGACCTCGGCCCTATCGATGCCATTGCCAAGACAATGGTTCGTGTGCGCGGTTCCTATGCACTTGAGCTGATGTTCCGTGATTATCCGGGCGAGATCTGGGTGGCTCGCAAGGATAGCCCGATGATTATCGGCATTGCGGATGGCGAAACCTATGTGGCATCCGATGTTCCGGCAATCCTGAAATACACGCGCAATGTGTATTACATCGGCAACCTTGAGTTTGCAAAGTTGACGCCGGGTGAGGCGCATTTCTATGACCTGAACGGTGATGAAATTGAGAAGCAGACCACCGAAATCAAATGGGATGCAGAAGCAGCCGAAAAGGGCGGTTTTGAGCATTTCATGATGAAAGAGATCCATGAGCAGCCGAAAGCCGTCCAGGATACTCTTAATTCCGTAATCAAGAACGGCGCTATCGACCTGTCCGGCGTGGAGATCACTGAGGATGAAATCAAGAACTTCGAGCAGATTTATATTGTAGCCTGTGGCTCTGCATGGCATGTGGGCATGGCTGCTCAGTATGTGCTAGAAGATATGGCAGATATTCCGGTGCGTGTGGAACTTGCATCCGAGTTCCGCTATCGTAAGATGCCGCTCAATCGGAAGGCACTGGTGATCGTTGTCAGCCAGTCTGGTGAGACTGCGGATACACTGGCAGCACTGCGTTTGGCAAAAGAAAAGGGCATCACCACGATGGCGGTTGTCAATGTAGTAGGCAGCAGCATTGCGCGTGAAGCGGACAAGGTGTTCTATACGCTTGCAGGCCCGGAAATCTCTGTTGCAACGACCAAGGCATATAGCGCACAGCTTGCGGCCATATACTCCTTGGCTGTTCAGTTCGCAAAGGTGAGAGGAAAAATCACGGAGGAGCAGTACAGCTACTATATTTCTGAACTTCTGACTCTCCCGGAAAAGATGCAGAAAGCTCTGGAAGATAAGGAACGCATCCAGTGGTTTGCTGCGAAGTATGCCAATGCACACGATGTGTTCTTCGTTGGCCGTGGCATTGATTATGCAGTCTGCTTGGAAGGCAGTTTGAAACTGAAAGAAATCAGCTACATCCATTCCGAAGCATACGCTGCGGGCGAATTGAAGCACGGAACCATCAGTCTAATCGAGCAGGGAACACTGGTCATCGGTGTGCTTACCCAGAGCGAACTCTACGAAAAGACTATCAGCAATATGCTGGAGTGCAAGAGCCGTGGAGCGTATCTGATGGGGCTCACTACTTATGGCAAGTATGAAATCGAAGATCAGGTAAACTTCACGGTCTATGTTCCAAAGGTGGATGAGCACTTCGTTGGTAGTTTGGCAGTGATCCCGCTGCAGTTGCTGGGTTACTATGTGTCTGTTGCTAAGGGATTAGATGTAGATAAACCGAGAAATTTGGCTAAAAGTGTTACTGTGGAATAAACATAGAATAATAGTTTTGAATATGAATCCTTCGAGAAAACTATATTTAAAAGATCAAAATGTGGAGTGTAAAACATTAGAAAATCGGATAAAAACGGGAGAATTTATCGAAGTCATGGAGCTTAAGTGAATTGAAAAATATAATTTTACTGCTTCATGTCAACAAGATTTTTATTAGAGGAGAACTGTGTTATGCTTTGTGAATTGGAAGTCAATAACATTGGTACATATGTGGAACTGATTACACGAATTGATGCCGAACAACAGTATCGTATGTGGTTCCGAGGTCAGTCTGATTATTCGTGGGGGCTAGTACCATCGGTTCAACGGAAAGATGGCATGGGTGAACATTATGAGCAGTATATAACGACCAATTTCATGATTCATACCATGCGGCTGAATCCTAGTGTTCCACAACGGTATGACCGCGCATCGTGGTTGACGTTGATGCAGCATTATGGTTTGCCAACCAGGTTGCTGGATTGGTCGGAATCGCCTCTGGTTGCATTATATTTTGCATTGAGTAGTGACGAAGATGCAAAGGCGGATGCAGCCGTTTGGGTTCTGAATCCGATGAAACTGAATAAAAAAGTGGGTTATGGAGAATATGTGCCTCCGATAAACTATGACAGTCTGAGTAGTGACTTGGAAGGTGCATTTTCTAATCATGATAATGACAATAATGAATCACAGAATAGAATTATTGCATGTCATGGTGTAGGAAGCGACTTGAGAATGTATGTACAACAATCGGATTTTACGATTCACAGCACTTCTGAACATCTGGATAAGATACTCATGGCGGATGAATCCTGCGACTATTTTTATAAGATTCGTATACCGCAACAGATTAGAAAGCAATTATTAGTTCAGCTGGATGCGATGGGATTCCATGAAAGTTCTATTTATCCAGATATGGAGCATATTGCAAAAGAACAAGCAACCAGCCATTTCAATTTCTAAAATTGAAATAGAGCAAACAATATGATATACTTACATTAAAGCAATATGAATTTGATGGAGGTGTCCCCTATGCCCCGTCCCAAAGGTAGCAAGAATAAGCCCAAAACTGTGACTGCTGATTTCGCAACGCAGATTGCAGAAAAGCAGTCCGCAAAGGAAGCACTCACAGCTGAGATTGCATCCATCACCGCAAACATTGACACTTTGAAAGCTGACCTGAAAGAGAAGAAAGCATCGCTGAAAGCTATCGACAAGGAAATTGTCAAGCTGGAAGCAAAGAAGGCGAAGGCAGATGCCAAAGCTGTAGAAGAAGCAAAAAAGACAGAAGCAGAGTCCGTTCTGAAAAAGCTGCTTGCCGAAGGCATGAGTGCCGATGAAATTTTGGAAAAATTAAGATAAAGATATGCGCCTACAGTGGAAGATCTCTTTTCTGCTGTAGGCGTTCTTTTAATTAAAAAATGCTGTTAAGGGGAGAAAAAACAGTGGGACTTGCGAAAAGATTGATGATGGAATGCGAAGAGCGTGGTTATGGAACATCTGATAAGAAGGTTTGTTCCTGCTGTGTTCAAGACGAATACCTAAAAAAGCTTATTCAGCTAAACGGAGAAAAAGGAAAGTGTGATTACTGTAAAACTAAAAATGGAAAACCTGTCACAAGTCGAAAGGTAATTACCGTTGAACAGCTGATGTCTTTTATGATGCCGGCCATTAGGATATACTATCAGAGAGCAGATGGAAATCTCCCTTATGATAGTGAGGTTGGTGAGTACTGTGGAAATGTTATTGATCCATACAACTTTGTACATGATATTCTTGAAGAATATATTGAAACGCCGCATGATGAACTACTGGATGAGTTGACGGATATTTTGAATTTTGATGATAGAACAGAGGCAGATGATATATATGCAAGGGCCTATGAGCAGGATATAGAAAAATGGAAACTGTTTTGTAACCTAGTTAATGATAGAGAAGAATCGGTTGAGCAAATTGTCGCATTGTGCTTTAGAGATGACGCACCTGATGATTTGAAACGAATTGGGAGAATTATGCAGGGAGTCCTTGATAGTACTATAAAGATGAATATGACGGATACGATTCGGCCGACTAATTCGATTTACAGAGCTGTCAATTATCTAAAAATGGGGACAGTTACACCGGGGTTTGATAGAATTGTTGCAGGAACAATTGGAACTCCGCCAGCAAAATTCGTAAAAAATAACCGCTTTAGCGAAGAAGGCGACATGATGTTTTATGGTGCATGTAACCAAACTATTCTAAAAAGAGAAGTCACCAAAACAAAAAATCCTTACACAATCGGAACATTTCATACGAATAAACGAATCAATGTGCTTAACTTTTCGGGTATACAGTTATGGAAAAAACCAAGCATATTTGATTTGGAAAATAAGGAAACAAGAGATAGCTGGTTCTTTTTGGATTCTTTTATCCGAATGATTTCCAAGGATATACAAAGTTCCCAATCTGAAAAAGAGTATAAACCAACACAGGTGTTTACAAAATTTATCCAAAGGTACACGAAGTATTATGGGATAGAATATCGTAGTAGCAAATCAGATGCAACTGATAACAATAAGGCGGTAGTAAGGGATAGATGCTATGTGCTATTTGCAACAAATAGAGATTGCATTGATGAATGCGAACGAGCAGTAAAACTTGACCAGAAGCGATTGCAAATGATAATGGAAACTTATGTACAAGTATAATAAAAATCCTCTGCATATAATCTGCAGAGGAAAAAGTGCTATATAGCTGCTATTGAATCAAACTGAAAATGTGCCGGAAGGTTGAACTGTTTGATAAATGCATGGTGCTGGGCGTGATAATGCCTTAGATCATATCCCAGATGATGCAGCTCAAGAAGTTTTACCAGCACCAGATTGAGGTGAATCCGTTTCGCTGCGGAAATTTGCCCTGCGTCCAACCCGCGCTTCGTCATTTGATAGACTTCATCACTGTCCAACATCAGGTGGGATGTGAAAGCGTTATGCTCGTAAAGAAGGATGTGCTTGTCCTTAATGGTCAGAAACTTGTTCAGGGTATGCAAGTCCATAAGAAGCTGATGCTCAAGATAATGTCCAAGAGCATAGCCGCACACCATCTGCTTTGTCTGTTTGTCCAGCTGGCGATTGATAAGAATCAGTGGCTTATCAAAATAGAGCGAAAGCAAACCCAACATATCTTTAATGCGGGATGTTTCACTGATGTCCAGACTGCAACTGCGCGCGATTTGTTTGATGTTGCGAGTTCCGGCAGTTTGGACAAGTTCGTTGGCAGCTTGGTGAATAAACGCAGAATCCATAATGTGATCTCCTTCCGGGGATGGCATAGTGAATAGAACAGTGGTTCACAGGTTCATTATTCGTTCCTTTTCTCGTTTTTGTTCTCGGTACTTAAAATAGGCTTTGTGCATTTCATACATAATGCCGTCCATATCCTGCGGGGTCAACTCTCCGCTGGCAAATAGCTCAGTAAGCTCAAATGCGAGATGCTGGGCTTCTATTTTGCCCTTTTTTCCGTAGGCTTCGGCGGCACGTTCGATAAATAAAGACTGATCCGGCTGCAAATAGGTCAGAGGTACATGGAATATATCGGCCATCTTTTCAAGCATTTCAATGCTGCGAGGGTAGCGGCCATCACGCTCCCATCCGATGATCGTTCGTTTGTTGATACCCAGACATTGTGCCAATTCGTCCTGTGTTAAAGAATGCTTCTTTCGTAGATCGCGAACTTTCTCTCCAAATTTCATGTTTGCAACCTTTCTATGGCGTAGTTATCGTGCTGTAACAATGTACAAAGGAATTTGTGAATATTCAATCTGAAAGATGCAACGAATTTTCACATTTTCATCTTGACACGGCGGTACGACTTGCTTATAATATATGCTATATTCTATCATCTTTTGGATTATTATACCGTAAAAATCGTAAATATGCAAGCCGAAAAAGGTGAAAAAAGAGCGGAAGTTCAAAAGGTGAAATTGAATAGAAGAAAAAAGAAACTTAAACCAACACAAAGGAGGCCGTGAGAAGATGAGCAACGGAGAACATGAAATCCGCACCCCAAAGGGGCTGCGGATTGGGAATCGCAGTGTCGTTGATGGAAAGAATATGCTTCAGATCAAGCGTGGTGGCTGTGAAGATTATATTTCTGCTGAATCTCTGGTGGAGTGTATTCACGGCCTTCCCGTGAAGAGTATCGAATTTTTCACAGCAGAGAACCAACGGAAAGAAGCCTGAAGCAGAGTGCTTCATCGACACTGAAAGCGCAGAGGTGGAATCTTAGGCGGCACCTGGTTAGCCGACCAGCTCCACCAGACGTTCTTTTGGGTCTACAATATAATATCTGTTTGTTAGAGCGATACCGTAGCAATATGTGATATAGGCCGGAACAGAATGAGCGAATGCAGCGCAGTAGTACGCCTGCAAGTAGTTCATCCTGTTTCGGCTTTTTTATTTGAAAGTTTTTTGAAAAAAGTGGTTGCCAAAACCCTTATTTAGAATGCTATAGGTATAGGCATAATTTTAATCGAATGGAGCTTAGGCTCCCCGTTCAAAAAAAAAACGGGTGGGTCTGAGGTCATTTCTGCTGTTCTTTCATAGAAGACTCACCTGTTGCCGAAAGGCAGGAAGGTGGTTAAAATGAATTTTATTACTTTGAAAGAACTGAAGAAGATGGTTCCTGTTGCAAGTGAATTTAAGCGAGTGCCGGGTTTGAAGAAGATATTGGAAGATGGTATAGAAGTGATTCTCCGAAAACAGATGGAGAACCATGCGGAAGTAGTCGTCTATAAAAATGGATATGTTTCCTACCATGCACACGAAAGATATACGGTGTTTGCACTTCATAACTGTACACACTACTACTATGAATCGCAGGGAAATGAGCATCAGACAATTCCACATAACCATTTTGAGGATATGGAATGGCATATTCGTCTTGTGCTGGAGGGAGAGGATCGACTTGTGCGTAATCTTGAAGCACGGGAAAGTGAAACTTTTTCGTATGCGGCGGATGTGAATCCGGAGTATAACAATGAAATGGAAGATCCGCGTATAAATGTTATGGATTTTGTGTTGAATAAAGAATTTTTGAGAAAGGCAAGCGAACTGCTGAAAAAGCACCAGTGGGAAATGATTTGTCGCCACTATATTGAGGGAATGACGCACCGGGAAATTGCTGCTGAGATGGGAGTATCACATCAATATGTGACAAAGGGAATCAAAAAGGGGCTTGACCGCATCCGTTGCACTTATACATAATATAGAAAAACTGCCGTGGGGACTTAAAAATCCCTGCGGCAAATTTTTTTTGAGAAAATTTGAAAAAGTGGTTGCCAAACACCACTTTCAGAATGCTATAGGTGTAAGGGTTATACAACAAGCCCTCACAAAAGTTCTTTGAAAACTGAATAAGCCATCCCAGAGAGATACTTCTGGCACTGAATGTGCATCCTGCGCGTCTTACCAGAGAAAACGCCGCTGAAATATGGGGCAGGAACGGGCTGGGGCCGAATGGAAAAACTCAAATAACAGCAGATACACTGCGGCGGAGCAAGGAAACGTGTTCCACCGCAGGAATGTACTGTTATTTCCAATAGTGCAAATCCAATCAGACAGGGGGTGATGAATTTACATGGAGTACCCGTATTTCAAAGGTCTGGAAGCAGACCGATACAGCTTTTACCGTGTGCCGAAGGCACTGGTCAAGGCTGATCCATTCCAGAAGATGTCCGGGGATGCCAAGCTGCTGTATGCGGTGCTGCTGGATCGTATGAGCCTTTCCATTAAGAACGGCTGGCAGGACAAGCACGGCAACGCCTACATTATCTGCACGATAGAGGAAGTCATGGACTCTATTCATTGTGCCAGACAAAAGGCAGTCAAACTGCTGGATGAACTGGAACAGGAGTTTCGGCTCATCGAGCGGCGCAGACAGGGACTTGGCAAACCCAATCTGCTGTATGTGAAAGACCTTTATGCGGGGCTTTCGCAATCGAACTACTGGAAGTATGAAAATCATACTTCCGGCAGTTTGAAAAACGAACTTCCGGGAGTTCTAAAATCAAACGGAAGTAATACTGAGAAGATAAATAAGACAGATAGTAGTGAGACTGATCTTATCTATCCGGCTGAACTGCAGGAAGAAGAACAGTACCGCCGCTATTTCAAGGAGGCTCTGGAACTGGAAATTCTGGAACAGGGCTATCCGGCAGATAAAACGGTTCTGTATGAGATTCTGGAACTGCTGGTTGAAACCGTCACCAGCAGAAAGAAGTTCCTGCGCATCTGTGGCGAGGAAAAGCCGAAAGAGGTGGTGAAAAGCCGCCTGATGAAGCTGGATTCCTCGCATATCCAGTACATATTGGAGTGCCTAAAAGAAAACAGCACTCAGATTCGGAACATCAAGCAATATCTGCTGGCAACGCTCTACAATGCTCCCGTGACCGTGGATAGCTATTATTCCGCACAGGTTCGGCATGATATGGGGTGGGGCGGCAGGGTAGATAAAAATTAAGGAGGACAACCCCATGAACATCGTATTCATGAGTATGGACACGCTGCCCTCTACGCTGTGGGCGCGTGATCTGTATGACCAGATGCACATTCGCAGCGACTTCCGCAAGTGGTTCCCGCGTATGTGCCAGTATGGTTTCATCGAGGGCCGCGACTACGAGTATATGCCCCGTTTCCGGCTGCAGGATGAGGGCGGGCGCACGGTCCAGCGGTATGTGAAAGACTACCGCATCACGCAGGACATGGCAAAGAAGCTCTGCAAACTGCACCATACGGCAGTCGGCGCGGCGTATCGTCCGCAACCGTTTGACTGGGATGCGCTGTTCGGCCTGCTGCATAAGAAGCCGCCGCGTCGGAGCAGCTACGAAGCGCAGCTGAGCGATTCGGATTCGCTGGTGACAACCACGCAGATCGCCAAAGAGTACGGCTGCGGAGCAAAGGTGTTTAATCGGCTGCTGCATCTGCACGGCATCCAGTACCGGGCCAACGGCCAGTGGGTGCTGTATTCGGAACACCACGGTAAGGGCTATACGTCCAGCCTGACGTTCCGGCTCCAGCGCAGCGATGGTTCCGAGGTGGAAAAGCTGCACACGGCATGGACGCAGAAAGGTCGGAAGTTCCTTTATCATACGTTGAAGCGGCACGGGGTGCTGCCGCTGGCTGAACAGGGAGGTTAAACCTATGAATTTTACCGATAATCCGTTTGAACGCATGATGCGCCAGCGTCCGGGAACGGACAGCGGCCATCCTTGCAAGCACTGCCGGCACAAATGGGAGTGTGGCTATCTGCTGCACCAGTGCCGTAAGAAGTTTCGCTCCATGTTGGGGAATACGGTATCTCCTGTGTCTGGGGCAGACCACCCCTGATACAGCAAAGATAGAGAGGAGATGAGCAACCATGCAGGAAGAAGTCACTGAGAAAACCATCGCGCTGTGCATCAAAGGAGGAAAAATCACCGCACAGATTTTGAAAGCAGCCCTGTTAAAGCTGCTCTCAAAGATGGAGAAGAAGAAACAGCAGGCAAAAGGAGAAAAAAGCCAATGTGAAAAATCGGGTAAGCAGAGCATTAAGAGCCTGCAAAAGAGCGGCGCACAGATCACGAATATTGTGGTTACAGACAATAATATCAAGTCCTTCGACCGGGTGGCCCGGAAATACGGCATTGATTACAGTCTGAAAAAGGTGGAGCAGGATGGCAAAACAGAGTACATGGTCTTTTTTAAGGCCAAGGATGTGGATGTTATGACCGCCGCCTTTAAGGAATACACCAGCGAAACGCTGAAAAAGCAGAAGCGTGAATCGGTGCGCCAGAAGCTGGAAAAGGTGAAAGCGGAACTTTCCAATCACCGTCAGCTCAAGAAAGAAAAGAAGAGGGAGCAGGAAACGATACGATGAAAAATCCGAAAACACCTGCCCGCCTGCCGCGCAAAGCACCGTCCAACCAGACGGGCGGCACGGCATGGGGCAAAAAACTGGCTGCGGAAATCAGCCGGATGGCGCAGGCAGCAGATATGAAAAAGCTGATCCTGCTGAATTTTCCGTACATTATCGCCTTCTACATGGTGGAGAAAGCCGCATGGCTCTACCGTCATTGCAATGGCGATTCCGTGGTGGACAGGCTGATGGTTCTTTTTATGAACTTTGGCCTGGCCTACAAAAGTTTCTTGCCCAGCTTTCATCCGTTTGATCTGTTGATAGGTCTGGTCGGCGCAGCTGCGCTGAAAGCAGTGATCTACTTCAAAGGGAAAAACGCGAAGAAGTATCGGCAAGGCGAAGAATATGGCTCTGCCCGGTGGGGAAACCAGAAGGACATCGAACCTTTTATTGACCCGGTATTCGAGAACAACGTCATCCTCACACAGACCGAACGGCTGATGATGAGTGGTAGACCAAAGCATCCGAAGTACGCCCGCAATAAAAACGTCATTGTGATCGGCGGCAGCGGCAGTGGCAAAACGCGATTTTACGTCAAGCCCAACTTGATGCAGATGCCCCAAAAGGTCAGCTATGTCGTAACGGACCCCAAGGGTACGATCATTATCGAGTGCGGAAAGATGCTCTCGGATGCCGGGTATAAGATCAAAGTCCTGAACACCATCAACTTCAAAAAATCAATGCGGTACAATCCGTTCCATTACATCCGCAGTGAGAAAGATATTCTGAAACTGGTCAATACCATCATCGCTAACACAAAGGGTGATGGAGAAAAATCCGGCGAAGATTTCTGGATCAAAGCGGAACGGCTGCTCTACTGTGCATTGATTGGCTACATCTGGTATGAAGCCCCGGAGGAGGAGCAGAACTTCTCCACGCTGTTGGAGTTTATCAATGCCAGCGAAGCCCGCGAGGATGATGAAACCTTCAAAAATGCCGTAGATGAGCTTTTTGAGGAACTGGAACAGAAGAAGCCGGAGCATTTTGCAGTCCGGCAGTATAAGAAATACAAGCTGGCTGCCGGCAAGACCGCTAAGTCGATTCTTATTTCCTGTGGTGCCAGGTTAGCCCCATTTGACATTGCGGAGCTGCGTGACCTGATGGCCTACGATGAAATGGAACTGGATTTGCTGGGAGATCGCCGCACAGCCTTGTTCGTTATCATCTCCGACACGGACGATACGTTCAATTTCGTGGTGTCCATCATGTACACCCAGCTTTTCAATCTACTTTGTGACCGTGCAGACGATCAATGCGGAGGTCAGCTAAAGTATCATGTGCGGCTGCTGCTCGATGAGTTCGCAAACATCGGGCTGATCCCGAAGTTTGATAAGCTGATCGCCACCATCCGCAGCCGCGAGATTTCGGCATCCATCATCCTGCAGTCGCAGAGCCAGTTGAAAACCATCTACAAGGATGCCGCAGAAACCATCATCGGCAACTGCGACACCATGCTGTTCCTCGGCGGCAAGGAAAGTTCGACGCTCAAAGAAATTTCCGAAACGCTGGGAAAAGAAACAATCGACCTATATAACACATCCGACACACGCGGTCAAAGCCCATCCTTTGGTACAACCTACCAAAAGACCGGAAAGGAGCTTATGAGCCGGGACGAGCTTTCTGTCATGGATGGCAGTAAGTGCATCCTGCAGCTGCGCGGAGTCAGGCCATTCCTGAGCGACAAATTCGACATTACCAAGCATAAGCGGTACAAGGAGCTTTCGGACTTTGATAAGAAGAACGCTTTCGATGTAGAACGCTATCTGAAGCACGAACTCAGACTGCGGATGGATGAAGAATTTGATTGCTACGAGGTGAATTTGTCCGAAGAAAGCACAGCATAGGAAGGAGGCCATTATCCGAAGTAAATACACCCGCCCGCCTGTCCGGGCAGACCCCGTGGCAGGTAACTTGTCCGACTGATTTCTACATTTTGCGATTCCAAAAGGCTGATTTTTTATGAAAATGAAAGGAGAAGCCAGAATTGCAGGAAACAGGTAGCACCGAAGATGTGCCAGCCTGTTTTTCTTTTGGAATCGTATTTTTTATCAATGCTGCAATCTGGCGAAAAACGACTATGGAATTCTTCAATCAGGCTATTACCGTTCTGCAGACTCTCGTTGTTGCCATCGGCGCGGGCCTTGGTGTTTGGGGCGTTGTGAACCTCATGGAAGGGTACGGAAACGACAACCCCGGCGCAAAGTCGCAGGGCATGAAGCAGCTGATGTCCGGCGGCGGTGTCATCCTCATCGGCACCCAGCTGATCCCGCTGCTCTCTGGTCTGTTCGGCTAATCAACAAGCGATAGGAGGAAAACCCGCCATTGTTCGATAATATTTTCGCAGCAATCGAAAAATGGATGAGGGAACTTCTTTCCGGCATGGTGGAGTCCAACCTGAGTACGATGTTCACAGCGGTCAACCAACAGACCAGTGAAATCGCTGCTCAGGTCGGGCAGACACCGCAAGGGTGGAACAGCAGTATTTTCAGCATGATCCGTAACATTTCGGATTCGGTGGTGATTCCGATTGCGGGAATCATCATCACGCTGATCCTCTGCTACGAACTGATTTCGATGCTGACGGAACGGAACAATCTGCACGATGTAGACACATGGATGTTCTTCAAGTATTTCGTGAAGATGTGGATCGCGGTCTATCTCGTCAGCCATACGTTCGATATTGCAATGGCGGTATTTGACATTGGACAGTCGGTGGTAAATTCTTCCTCCGGCATTATCCGTGGCAATACCGCCATTGATATTAGTTCTCTTTCCATGCAGATGCAGGCGGCAATGGCAACAATGGCGATTGGCGAACTGGTGACGCTGGCATTGGAAACCCTTGTTGTAAGCTGGTGTCTGAAAATTCTGTCAGTGGTTATCACAGTGATAATGTACGGCAGAATGATAGAAATATACCTCTACACTTCGCTTGCTCCGATTCCATTTGCAACCATGAGCAACCGTGAATGGGGTCATGTGGGTACGAACTACTTCCGGGGGCTGTTCGCGCTGGCATTTCAGGCGTTCCTGATGATGGTCTGCGTGGCGATTTATGCAGCCCTCATCGGCAGCATCCGGGTATCTTCGGATATTCACTCGGCGTTGTTCGGCACGATGGCCTACACGGTAATTCTTTGTTTTTCGCTTTTGAAAACCGCAAGTCTGTCCAAACAGATCTTCGGCAGTCACTAAATCCGGGAAAATCAAACGAAAGGAAAAGACAGCAGACAGAGCCATTTCCCGGCGGCGGTCGTGCTGTTCTGGTGATAAATGGCCTATGTAACGATTCCCAAAGACCTTTCTAAAGTAAAGAATAAGGTCTTTCTGAACCTGACGAAACGCCAGCTTGTATGTATGGGGTTCGCGGCAGGCATTGGCGTTCCGTTTTATTTCCTCACGCGCGATACGCTGGGAACCAGCAATGCGGCAGCAGGCATGGTGCTCCTGATGCTGCCGGAGTTTTTCTTTGCGTTGTATGAGAAAAACGGGATGCACCTTGAAACCATTCTGACGAATTTCATCAGCGTCCGATTTAAGCGGCCTGCAGTGCGGCGCTATGAAGTCGAAAACCTGTATGACCGGGAACTGGAAACCGCAGCACCGATCCAGAAGAAAGGAGGCATTCTTGGTAAAAAGTGAACCGAAGAAGAAACCGCAACTCGGCGGCTTCTTCCAGAAGTTCTTTCGTAAACCCGAAAGGAACGAAAAGGAACAACGGTTGACCGTGCAGCGTTCCATTCCGTATCTGGAAATGGGGCGCGACGGTATCTGCCGGGTGGAGGAACATCTGTATTCCAAAACCGTCCGATTCTACGATATCAACTACCAGCTGGCGCAGAACGAGGATAAAAACACCATCTTTGAAAGCTGGTGCGACTTCCTCAACTACTTCGATGCCAGCATCCGCTTTCAGCTTTCGTTCATCAACCACAAGAGCGATATGAGCGAGTACAACAGGGTGATCCAGATCGAGCCGCAGCACGACGCGTTTGACGATGTGCGTATGGAATATGCGCAGATGTTGAAACAGCAGCTTGCCAAGGGCAATAACGGTCTGGTTCGGACGAAGTACATCACATTCAGCATTGAAGCGAAAAGTGTCCGGGAAGCAAAGCCCCGGTTAGAGCGTATCGAAACCGATATTCTCAATAATTTCAAGGTGCTGGGCGTGAAAGCCTACCCGCTGAACGGCGTGGAACGGCTTCAGATCATGTACGAAACCTTTCATCAGGAAGAACAGCAGAAGTTCGATTTTAGCTATGACCGCATCCTGCAGAGCGGCATGACGACCAAAGACTTCATTGCCCCGACCAGTTTCCTGTTCAAGAGTGGCAAGGACTTTATGATGGGAGACACCTATGGTGCAGCATCCTATCTGAACATCCTTGCCCCGGAACTGACGGATAAGGTGCTGGCCGAGTTTCTGGATATGGACAAAAATCTGGTGGTCAGCATCCATGTGCAGTCGGTAGACCAGTTGAAAGCCATCAAACTGATCAAGGGCAAAATTACCGACCTGGACCGTATGAAAATCGAGGAACAGAAGAAAGCTGTGAGGTCTGGTTATGATATGGAAATTATTCCGAGCGACCTTGCAACTTATGGCGGCGAGGCCAAGAAGATTCTGGATGATCTGCAAAGCCGCAATGAGCGTATGTTCCTTGTTACGGTGCTGTTCCTCAATACGGCCAAGACCAAACAGGAGCTGGATAGTGCTGTGTTTCAGACTGCTGGTATCGCTCAGAAGTTCAACTGCACACTGAACCGTCTGGATTATTTGCAGGAACAGGGCCTTATGAGCAGCCTGCCGCTGGCAAATAATCTCGTTCCCATTAAGCGCGCACTGACCACCACTTCCACGGCAATCTTTGTTCCCTTCACTACGCAGGAGCTTTTCATGGAGGGAGATTCCCTCTATTACGGTCTGAATGCGGTATCCAACAACATGATTATGGCAGACCGCAAACAACTCAAAAACCCGAACGGCCTGATCCTCGGCACACCAGGCAGCGGTAAGTCGTTCAGTGCAAAGCGTGAGATCACCAATGTGTTCTTTACCACAACGGACGATATTATCGTGGCAGACCCGGAGGGCGAGTATTATCCGCTGGTGGAAGCGTTGGGCGGTCAGGTCATTCACATCTCGTCCACCAGTAAGGACTACATCAACCCGATGGACATTAACCTCAACTATGCGGACGATGATAACCCGCTGGGCATGAAATCGGACTTCATTCTTTCCCTGTGCGAACTTATCATGGGCGCACGGGATGGCATGGAGCCGGAAGAAAAGTCGGTCATTGACCGCTGCCTGCCGCTGGTCTATCAGAAGTATCTGAACGACCCGAAGCCGGAAAATATGCCAACGCTCGGTGATCTGTACGACTGCCTGCGGGAGCAGAAAGAGCGGCAGGCGCAGCGTATCGCCACGGCATTGGAAATCTACGTCAATGGTTCGCTGCGAGTGTTCAATCACCAGACCAATGTGCAACTGGATAACAGAATTATCTGTTTCGATATCAAAGAGTTGGGCAAACAGCTGAAAAAACTGGGTATGCTCATCGTCCAGGATCAGGTCTGGAACCGCGTTACCATCAACCGCAACAGCAAAAAGAACACCCGGTACTATATAGACGAGTTCCACCTCCTGCTGAAAGAGGAACAGACCGCAGCATACAGCGTCGAAATCTGGAAGCGGTTCCGAAAATGGGGCGGTGTACCGACAGGAATTACGCAGAACATCAAGGATTTACTCGCCAGCCGGGAAATCGAGAATATCTTCGAGAACAGCGATTTTATTTATATGCTCAACCAGGCATCCGGCGACCGACAAATCCTTGCAAAGCAGCTGAATATTTCACCGTTCCAGCTGTCGTATGTGACGAACAGCAACGAGGGCGAGGGGCTGCTGTTCTACGGCAACACGATTATCCCGTTTAAGGATAAGTTCGATACTTCGCTGAAACTGTACAGTCTGATGACAACGAAGCCCAATGAGATGGGAAAATACAAGGAGAAAAAAGAAGCATGAACACACCGAACATTTTTGACCGACTGAGCCGTAAGATTCATCATCACTCTGACATGGAGCCGCACGAAAGTGATTCCGGCCCGCCCTTTGGTGAGATGGAGCCGCTCAACTTCCACGATGAAGAATCGGTGGTGCATACGGTGCTGGAAGATTTCTATGCCGTTGGCACACTGGCCGATGAACTGACTGACGGCTTTCACATGGAAGCCCGCGGTTATCTTGACCGTGAGGAAGTGAATACCCGTCTGATCGCCTTTGCCCGGAAGCTGGAGCAGGTGCTTGATAAGTGGGAAACCCACGCAGCCCTGCTCGCATGACGGCTCCAGCCGGAAGGAGGTGATTTCCATAGCAGACAAAAAGTTTCGGGGCAGAGATCAAATCGTCCAGAAAATGACCAAGGATGGTCTGGTGGATGAAATCCTCCGCACCGGGGAACAGAAGTCCGCAACCGCAGAAGAAAAGCCGGAGAAGGAAGATTCGGCAAAAGAAACTGCGGAAAAGGAAACAGACGAAGAACCTGTCGTGGACGAAGAAATCTGTATGGATGCCGAGGATGGGAAGGAGGAAACACCCCGGCATCACAGCACCGCCAAGCAGAGCGCAGACTATTACAAAGCCCATCAGGAAGAGGGCAAGCCAAAGGATGCGCCTGCGGAAGCGGATGTAGAGCCGCAGACCGCAAAGAAAGGCCGACTTTCTTTTGAGGATGAAAAAGGCGGCATTGTCCGTGGCATGGAGATGGGCGTTAAAAAGGTGGCCAAGAAAGGAGTGGACACCGCCACCGGGTATGCCCATCAGAAAGTACATCAGGTAGAAAAGGACAATTCCGGCGTGGAAGCTGCTCATAAGTCGGAAGAAGTCGCCGAACGCCTGCACCACTTTGTCAAAGGCAGGAAAAAGCCCAAAGACAAATCTGCCAGAGCAGAGAAAAGAGGTGGCGAGGATCAGAAGTCCAGCCGCCTGAAATTCTCCGAGAGCGAGGGCGGTACTGCAGAAAATGCAGCAGAACCGCCGCTGAAAAAGAAACAGCCCCAACCACCGCCGACTGCCGCAGGAGGTGAATCAAAAACAGTCGGTGCGAAGTTTTACCAGAAAAAGCAGTATAAGGATGCTTATGCAGCCGCCAAGCGCGGCCAGAAAGCCGGAACTGCCGCCAGCAAGCAGGCAGCAGCGGCAACCAACACCATTACGGAAAAAGCGAAAGCGGCGGTGCAGGAGATCGTCGCGCAGAATAAAACCCTGTGGGTCAGTATTGGAGTGGGTATCCTGCTGGTGATGGTAATGCTGGGAGCCTTTTCAAGCTGTGGTGCAGCGATTCAGGGAACGGGTAGTACCTTTGTGGGAACGACCTACCCCAGCAAGGATGCCGACATGAAAGGTGCAGAAGAGGATTATCTGGAGCTGGAAAAAGAACTGGATAAGCAGATTCGGCAGATGGAATCCACCCATCCGGGCTATGATGAATACCGCTATCAGCTGGACGAGATCGGCCATGACCCGTATCAGCTGATTTCTCATTTGACGGCAGTTTATGAGCAGTTCACCAGAGGACAGGTTAAGCCTGTTATCAAGGAACTGTTCAAGCAACAGTATCTCCTGAAAGTGTGGGAAACAATTGAGATTCGCACTCGCATGGAAACCAGAGTAGGGATTCGGCCAACGATTGACGCTTTTGGAAACATCAGCATGGAAACCTATACCTATCAGGAAGAAGTGGAGTACGAGTATAAAATTCTCAATGTCCTGCTGAAAAATAAGGGCTTCGATACCATCGCGCGGAAGAACATGAACCGGAAGCAGACCGGACGATACGATGCCTATAACCTGACCTACGGCAACCGCCCGGAACTGTTCGGCGCAGGCTCCCCGACTTACAGCGGCGGCACAACGGGCAGTATCGGCACGGGCGGCGGTACTGGTGGTTCCGGCGGTGGTTTCAAGTATAATATTCCTTCGGAAGCCCTTTCGGATGAAAAGTTCGCAAGGATGATTGAGGAAGCCGAAAAGTATCTAGGTATGCCGTATGTGTGGGGCGGCAGTTCCCCAAGCACCAGTTTTGACTGTTCCGGCTTCGTATGCTGGGTTATCAATAACTGCGGCAATGGGTGGAGCGTTGGGCGTACAACAGCCAACGGCCTGCGCGGGAAGTGCAGTTATGTTTCCCCTGCGGATGCAAAGCCCGGCGACCTGATTTTCTTTGAGAAAACCTATAACACCGTTGGCGCGTCGCACGTTGGAATCTACGTCGGCAATGGCATGATGATCCACTGCGGCGACCCCATTTCCTATACCAGCATCAATTCGACCTACTGGCAAAGCCACTTTTTAGGCTTTGGCCGCATCAACTGAAAGGAGGGCCGATGGGCAAAAAATTACAGAAATATCTGGATGAAGCCGAAAAGACCGAACAGCAGATCGCGGAACTGGAAGAACGGCTGAGAACCATCCGGGCAGCACAGAAAAAGGAAGAGGACAGCGAGATCATTCGTGCCATCCGCAGCACCAAGATGGGCGGGCGCGAACTGCTGGCTCTGCTGGACAACATTCAGGCGGGCAATGTGACGTTCCTGACCGCTGTAAACAACGCTTCGGAAGAAGCAGAAACGGAGGAAGCGATTGAAAAAGATGCTTAAACGGCTGGGAGTTGTTATCCCCAGCACAATTCTGACCCTGCTGATGGCAGTGGGCTTTTCGACACCGGTCTTTGCTTATGTGGATACCACTGCGGTGGCGGAGGAACCTGTGCAAGTGGTCGAGGAAGCCGAGCCAACGGAGGAAGAAAAGATCCCGTTCACCATCGCAGGCAACGGCGAGGTGGAGGACAACATCGTAGATGACCCCAGCAAGGAGTTCTTCACAGTAAAGACCAAGGGCGGCAACACGTTCTTTCTGGTGATTGACCGGGCGCGGAACAATGAGAACGTCTATATGCTCTCGATGATCGACGAGTACGATTTGCAGGAGTTTCTGGACGATGAAGAGCGGAACGGCAAGCAGGAAGAAGAAACGCCTGCGGTAGTTCTGCCCGAAACCAAACCCGAACCTACCCCGGATGTGGAAATCGAAGAACCGAAAGAGGAATCGAGCGGTGGCATGAATAAGATTCTGCTGCTGGTGTTCGTGGCGGCACTGGGCGGTGCAGGTGCTTTCTTCTACTTCTACATTTATAAGCCGAAGCCGAAAGAAGAAACGCCGCAGAGTGAAAATCTGGAAACCGACCAGAGCCTTGCGACTGTGAACGAGGACAGCCAGCAGGAGTAAAACCGTGAGATAAGGGGGCAGGGGTAGTCGAAAGGCTATCCCTGCTTTTTTCAAAAAGGAGAAAGCGTTGAAATATTTGGTGATTGCAGAAAAACCGAGTGTATCGAAATCCATTGCAAAAGTGATCGGTGCATACCGGCAGGAGGACGGGTATCTGGAGGGTGGGAATTGCGTGGTAAGCTGGTGTCTGGGACATTTGGCAGAGTATGCAGCCCCGGAACACTACGATGAACGCTATGAAAACTGGCGTTTTGAGGATTTGCCGATTCTCCCTGTTGAGTGGAAACTGCTGGTACACAATACCAAGAAGCCGCAGTTCAATGTTCTGCGCAAACTGCTCCGCAGCAAGAAATTCGATTATGTGGTGAACGCCTGCGATGCAGGACGCGAGGGCGAAGCGATTTTCCGCCGTGTGTATGCTCTTGCCGGAAGTAAACTCCCCATCAAGCGGCTGTGGATCAGCAGTATGGAGGATGCCGCTATCCAGCAGGGCTTTGAGAACCTGAAAGACGGCGCAGCGTATGACAACCTGTTTGCAGCGTCCGAGTGCAGAGCAAAAGCGGATTGGCTGATCGGCATGAACGGCACTCGTGCTTTCACAAAAAAGTACGGCAGAAAGCAGACCATTGGCCGTGTGCAGACCCCGACGCTGGCGATGCTGGCCGAACGGCAGGCCCAAATCAAGAACTTCGTAAAAGAACCTTATTATAAAGTGGAACTGTTTGGCGCAGGTGTCGTGGCTGTATCGGAACAGATGGCGCAGGAGCAGGACGCGGATGCTATGCAGGCCGCTTGCGATGGTCAGTGTGCGGTGGTCGGCAGCATCGAGCGCAAGCGAGTGGAGAAGAAGCCCCCGAAGCTGTATGACCTAACGACCTTGCAGCGAGAAGCAAACCGCTATTATGGTCTGCCTGCAAGCCAGACCTTGCAGGCGGCACAGGAACTGTATGAAGAAAAGCTGGTGACATATCCCAGAACGGACAGCCAGTTTGTGACCGAGGATATGCGCAAGACAGTGGAATCTCTGGTACTGGCTCTGGATGGCCAGACTGTGGATGTGAGCTGCGTTATCAATAACAGCAAAGTCACAGACCACCACGCGATCCTGCCGACGATGCAGGGCGCAAAGTGTAATAAGGAAAAGTTGTCCGAAACCAAACAGAAGATTCTTTCGCTTATCATCTGGAAACTGCTGCTGGCCGTGCAACCGCCGTTCATCTATGAGGATGTGCTGGTGACGGTATGCTGTCAGGGACAGAATTTTACAGCAAAGTATAAGGAAATTTTGCAGCCCGGATATACGGCAAAGCCTGTTCCGTTCGTAGAGCCGGAAAAGGACAAGGTTGTGCCGCTTCCGAAAAAGATGGAGCAAGGAATGGTTCTTCCGGTGGTACGGGCAGAGAAAAAGCAGGGCTTTACTTCACCGCCGAAAGTCTACACCGAAGATACCCTGCTGTCGGCCATGGAAACCGCAGGCAACAAGGAATTTGAAAAGGACACGGAGAAGAAAGGTCTGGGAACCCCTGCAACGCGCGCTGCGATTTTGGAAAAGCTGGTATCCTCCGGCTATGTGCAGCGTAAAGGCAAGCAGATGATTCCCACGGAG
This sequence comes from Subdoligranulum sp. APC924/74, assembly GCF_003324125.1. NCBI lineage: Bacteria > Bacillati > Bacillota > Clostridia > Eubacteriales > Oscillospiraceae > Subdoligranulum > Subdoligranulum sp. APC924/74. The sequence goes on from NZ_PSQF01000001.1 coordinate 45,145, forward strand.
GAGGGGGTGGCGGTAATTCACAACATCCCGGACTACCTGAAATCCGCCAGCATGACAGCCGAATGGGAAAATGATCTGCTGCGGATGGAGCGCGGCGAGATCAAGCCCCATGATTTTATGCAGGGCATCCACGGATTGCTCGATAAGATGCTGGCTGACCTCCGGCAGATTCCTACCGTCGCGGCAGCTCCCCATCATAATAAGGTAAGCGTAGGAAGCTGCCCGGTCTGCGGCAATCCTGTACATGAGAGCAAACTTAGTTTTTGTTGTGCAGACCGTAGCTGCAAATTTGCACTCTGGAAAGAAAGCAGATACTTGTCCAACATGAGAAAAACGCTGGACAAGAAGATGGCGGTAGACCTTTTGAAGAAAGGCCGCACCCATGTAAAAGACTTTTATTCCGCGAAAAAAGATAAGACATTCGCCGCTGATCTTGTGATGCGCGTCGAAGAGGGCCGCGCACAGTACAGTCTGGAATTTCCCAAAGCACCGATGAAAAAGAAAACATAAAGGAGGTTTGACCCTTGCCACAGATTAACGATATTCGAGAATTGGCGCAGCAGAGCGCCCGGTATGTCAGTAACTCGCCACAGGACTGGATGAGTTATCTGGATGTGGCGGCGCGGCTGTATCGCTATTCGTTCACCGATACACTCCTGATCCACGCACAGCGGCCCGATGCAACCGCCTGCGCAGAACTGGAACTCTGGAATCAGAAAATGAGCCGATGGGTCAACCGTGGCGCAAAAGGCATCGCGCTTCTGGATGATACCGGACCGCGTACCAAGCTGCGGTATGTGTTCGATATTGCTGACACCCATCTGGTGCGCGGCGGAAAAACACCGCTCTTATGGAATCTGGACAGCCACGAGCATGAGCAGGCTATCTTAGACCATCTGGAAGATACCTATGGTTTATCCCAGACAGACAGCATGAACACCGCCCTGATGGAACTGGCACAGCAGTTGACCGCCGACAATCTGGATGAAGCGATGGATGGTCTGGCCTATGAGGTGGCGGATACGTTCCTGGAAGAACTGGACGAAGATAACATCCGTGTCCGCTTTCGGGAACTGATGACCAACAGTATCTTCTATACGCTTTCCCGCCGCTGCGGGCAGGAGCCTATGGATGTGCTGGACGATGATGACTTTATCCGCATTGTGGATTTCAACAAGCTGCCGGTGCTGTCGTTCCTTGGCAACGCGGTTTCCGAACAGTGCGAAGCGGTTCTTTTTGACATTGGCCGAGAGATGCGGAAAATTTACAAAAAAGAAATCACGCAGCAGCTTGAAAAATCCGTTGACAGCTTGTATAATACCAATACGGACTTTAACACATTAAAGTACGAAACCGGAGAAAACACGACCAAAGGAGGACAAGAAAATGGAGTTGACGTATTACCGCAAGGGAGATTATCTGTTCCCGAATCTGGCCGTGAAGGACGAGCCGCAGATCATCGGGAAGTACGGGATGCTGCGCAGGACGTATCTGAAAGAGAACCGCAAGAACTGGTATCAGAGTATGCTGATGAGCGGCAGGCTGAACCAGCATCTGGCGCAGATCGAGGAAGCAGCGGAGAGCCGGGTGGAAACGCTGCTGGACAGCCTGAACGAGAAGTTCCCGGCACCGAGCAAGGAGAAAGACCCGCTGGCATGGGCAGCGCACCAGAACAACCTGACGGCGATGGCCGAGGAGATCGTCTTGAAGGAATTGGTGTACAATTAACTGAACCGACAACGGAACAGGATTTGAGCGAAGCAGAGGAAGAAATTGCCTCTGCTTTTTCTTTTCCTGATTTGCCGACCGTGGAACAGCAGATCCGCGCTATCGAAGCACCGATCCAGGCGCGGTATGCGGATGAAATTGCACTTGATTCCGAAGTGGTCGATGAAATTCTGCGCACGGGCAGCAACCGCAGTAAAGGTCAGCTTCGTCTGATCTACAATTTCATGGTCGAGAAAACCCCGGAAGAATACACGGAGTTCGTGAAAAACGAATATGGTACGGGCGGCAAAGGCTTTGAAATTGACGGCGCAAAGTATGCAGTCTGGTTCGATGATTTAGGGCTGCGTATTGCAGTAGGCAGCACGGCAAAGGGCGGTACGCTTGCCAATGCGTTTTTATCCTGGGAGGATGTGAGCAATCGTATCCATGAACTGCTCCGGCAGGGCGAGTATGCTCCGCAGGCGGTTCTGGATGCTGCACGGCAGAACGCCTTACAGGAACACGCGCAGACGTTGGCTTATATGGAACGTGACTTGGCAGACGGTGTTGCCGAAGCAGTGTTTCAGGATACAGCAATCTTCAGGGGCGGTTTCCCGGAACTGACAGACAGGCTGGCAGGCTTGCTGGATGATACGGATTTTCTGACTGACCTAAACGACAGATTATCTGCGCTGGGGGAAGCCTACGCCGAAGATAAAGACCTGATGCGGATGCACTTTTATAAGCCGGATAAAGTGGCAGCTCTGTTCCAGCAGTTTGCAAAGCCTTATCAGAACTACTCGGCGCGAGATGGCTTTCACTGGAATGAGTACAAGAAGTTCATTACGGAAGATGAAATAAACGCTTATTTCACGCGGGGAAGCAATTATTCGGACAGTCGGCTGGCAATCTATTCGTTCTTCCTGAATCATGAGGACAAAAAAGAACGGGCTGACTTCCTGAAAGAGCATTACGGGATCGGCGGCAGCAGCCATGCACTCTGCGGGGCAGACGATTCTCACGAAGATCACGATGGCAGGGGTATTGCTTTGGAGCGTGGCCCATACGGGAATCCGTATGCCAGTGTTCATCTGAACTGGAATCAGGCCGCAGGCCGAATTGACCGGCTTATCCGTGACAGTGAATATTTGAAGCCGGCAGACTACTCCCGAATGCCTTCTTATGAGCGAGAGAAGATGGCAATGCGGGTGATGGGCTTCTATCACCATCTGCCGAACAACGTGGAGCGGCCTTACCCGCAAGACCTTTACCATGAAGAAGGACGAAAGGCTCTTGTTGAAAAGCTGACAGACCTCGAACAAGCAGCGGAACTTCTGGAGCAGATGGACAAGGCACTGCTGTCTGTGCCGCTGGATTCCGAGGAATATGAGCGCAAGGCAGAATTCCTCTCTATCCTGCACCAGTATGTCGATGGAACGTACACGATTTTCCCGGAAAAGAAGAGGGCTGTTGAGATTGCGGTTCCTGAACAGGGGCAGATGTCCATGTTTGACTTCATGGAGCAGGAAGCGCAATCGAAAGAGCAGTCAACCGCCGCAGCGGTTGAGGAACCCCAAAAAGATGTGTCCATTGCAGATGAAAAGCCTTCGGAGCAGACGCTGCAGCCCCTGCCGCTGGATGCCGCCAACGAGTATAACGCGCTGAAAGAGCGTTACCCGAATGCGCTGGTCGGCTACGAGCAGCACGGTAACTTTGAGTTCTACGGCGAGGATGCAAAGCGCGTTTCAGAATTTCTTGGCAGCAAGCTGTTGGAAAAGGAAACCGCACTCGGCAAGGTTGATGTATCTGGTTTTCCGCGTGAACAGTGGGCCTCACAGGCAAAGAAGCTCTGGAAACAGGGGGAGAGCGTCTATCTGTCCGGCCAGCAGGAAGATGGAACCCATGCGCAGACAAAGTATTTCCGCAGAGAGGAATATCTGCCAGTCAATACCATCGTTGAACTGGACGATAGAGAGTTCCGTGTGGATTCGGTCAACTTTGAACAGGGAACGGTCAGCTTGCAGGACATGACCCTTGCGAAAGAAGCCCGGTATCCGATCTTCCGAACGGAACCGCTGGAGTACATTCGGCATTTGTACGAACAGGCCGATGTGCCGATGGAAGAAGCGGTGGAAATCACAGTCTTTACGGCTCTGCACAATGCTGGCGTGGCCTACGAGGATTTTTCCCCGGAGCAGATGGATGTGATCTATTCGGTGGCAGAATCGGGTGGCGAGTTGGAAGATTTGCTGAATCCTGAGTTTCTGCCGGAACAGATGCAGCTGATCGCAGATGTGCAGAACAGAACGGATGCCATCAGCCGTGCAGCAGCAGAGGAAGCCCTTGAACCGCTGACGCAGAAGCCTATGACCCCGGCAGAGGTCAACCATGCACGGCGGCAGCACAATCTTCCGCTGGACAGCGGTGCGATAGAACTGCCAGCACAGCCCAAACAGGAGCCTATGAACTTCCGCATTACGGATGATGATCTCGGTGCAGGAGGACCGAAAACAAAGTATAAAGCCAATGTGGAGGCCATTCGGGTGCTGCAAACGCTGGATGCAGAGCAGCGGCAGGCTACCGCAGAGGAGCAGGAGATACTCTCCCGGTATGTGGGCTGGGGCGGCATTCCGCAGGCGTTCGATGAAAGCAATGCGGAGTGGTCGAAAGAGTATGCCGAACTGCAGTCCCTGCTCACGGCAGATGAGTATAAGGAAGCCCGTGCCAGTACCCTGAATGCATTTTACACTTCCCCTACGGTCATCAAGGCAATGTATGAAGCCCTGGGCAATATGGGATTGTCCAAAGGCAATGTGCTGGAACCGTCCTGTGGTGTCGGCAATTTCATGGGTCTGGTGCCGGACAGCATGGAGAAGATTCGGATGTACGGCGTGGAGCTGGATAGCATTTCGGGCCGCATTGCACAGCAGTTGTACCAGAAAAACAAGATTGCGGTGCAGGGCTTTGAAACGATGCAGTTCCCGGACAGTTTCTTTGACTGTGTTGTGGGTAACGTACCTTTCGGCAATTACAAGGTACCGGATAAGCGGTATGACCGCCACAATTTCCTCATCCACGATTATTTTATCGCCAAGAGCCTTGACCTTGTGCGTCCGGGCGGTGCGGTGGCGGTGGTAACGTCCAGCGGTACGATGGATAAGAAGGATTCCTCTGTCCGTGAGTACCTTGCCAACCGTGCCGATCTGGTAGGCGCGATTCGTCTGCCGAACAATGCGTTCCAGCGCAATGCCAACACGGGCGTGGTTGCTGACATTCTGTTCCTGCAGAAGCGTGACCGTGCAGCGGTGGAGCGGGCTGACTGGGTGGATCTCGGTGAAACGTCGGAGGGATATTCCATCAACCAGTATTTTGCGCAGCATCCTGAGATGGTGCTGGGGGAGATCACCACGGAAAGTACCCAGTACGGCAAGCAGGAAACAACGGTCAAGCCAATCGAGGGTGCAGACCTTGCCCGGCAGTTAAAAGAGGCGGTCGGCAACATCCAGGCTACCATCACAGTGCCGGAAATCTCCGACGATGAACTGGATGTGCAGGAAGAACCCATTCCGGCAGACCCAAATGTGAAGAATTTCAGCTTCACGAACGTGGACGGGCAGATTTACTACCGCGAAAACTCCTTTATGAATAAGGTGGAACTGCCTGCCGTAACCGCAGAGCGGGTGCTGGGTATGATCGCTCTGCGGGAAACCACCCGAAAACTGTTGGATTGCCAGCTGCATGATGGTTCGGATGCAGAAGTTCAGCTTTTGCAGAATGAACTGAAACAGCAGTACACCGCATTTAAGGCGCAGTATGGCCTTATCAACAGCACGGCCAACAAGCGGGCGTTCCGGCAGGACAGCAGCTATTGTCTGTTGGCATCACTGGAAATTCTGGACGAGGAGAAGAATCTCAAACGGCTTGCCGATATTTTTACCAAACGTACCATCCGTAAGCCGGAGCCTGTTACCTCGGTGGACACGCCAAGCGAAGCCCTGGCACTTTCCATTGGAGAAAAAGCAAAGGTGGATGTGCCGTTTATGGCGCAGCTTTGCGGTAAACCGGAACAGGAAATCACGGATGAACTGGTAGGTGCGATTTTCCGAAATCCTGTGACACAGCAGTGGGAAACCTCGGATGAATACCTGTCCGGCAATGTTCGTGAAAAACTGGCCACAGCAGAAATCTTTGCGGCAAACCATGCTGAATATCAAATCAATGTGGATTACCTCAAACGGGTACAGCCCAAGGATTTGGATGCTTCGGAAATCGAAGTGCGGCTGGGTGCGAACTGGGTGAAGCCGGAGTATATCACGCAGTTTATGAAAGAAGTGTTCAAGACCCCGAACTACTATGCCGGGATTGATATTAAGGCAACCTATTCCGAAATTTCAGGTGCATGGAACATTTCGGGCAAGTCGCTGGATCGCGGCAATCCGCTTGTTACCAACACTTACGGAACCCTGCGCGTCAACGGCTATAAGCTGCTGGAGGATGCGCTGAACCTCCGGGATACCAAAATCTACGATACGATTCACGATGCGGATGGCGACCACCGTGTACTGAATAAGCAGGAAACGATGCTTGCGCAGCAGGCGCAGGAATCCATTCGGGAAGCGTTTAAGCAGTGGATTTTCAAGGATTTAGACCGTCGTGAGGATTTGTGTGCGACCTATAACCGAATTTTCAATGCGATTCGCCCCCGTGAGTACGATGGCAGGCATATCCGCTTCGAGGGCATGACCCCGGAAATCTCCCTGATGCCGCACCAGAAAAATGCGGTAGCGCACATTCTGTACGGCAACAATACGCTGCTGGCGCATTGCGTGGGCGCAGGCAAGACCTTCCAGATGATTGCTGCCGGCATGGAAAGCCGCAGGCTGGGTCTGTCGCAGAAGAATCTCTATGTGGTACCGAATCACCTCACGGAGCAGTGGGGCGCGGATTTCCTGCGGCTCTATCCCAATGCGAATGTGTTGGTGGCAACGAAGAAGGATTTTGAACCCAGCAATCGAAAGCAGTTCTGCTCCCGCATTGCAACCGGTGATTACGATGCCATCGTGATCGGTCATTCGCAGTTTGAGCGAGTGCCGCTCTCCCCGGAACGGCAGAAAGCCATTGTAGAGCGTCAAATCGACGACATTACGCTGGCTCTGGCCGATGCCCGGAGTGAGGACAGCCGCAGTTTTACGGTCAAGCAGATGGAAAAAACAAAGAAAACGCTGGAAGCAAAGCTGCAAAAGCTGAACGACCAGACGAGAAAGGATGATGTGGTTACATTTGAGGAACTGGGGGTTGACCGCCTGTTTGTGGATGAGTCGCATTTCTATAAAAATATGTTCCTCTACACGAAAATGCGGAATATCGCGGGTATCGCCCAGACCGATGCCCAGAAGTCCAGCGATATGTTTGCAAAGTGTCAGTATCTGGACGAACTGACAGGCGGCAAGGGCGTGACCTTTGCAACCGGAACCCCGGTCAGCAACTCGATGGTGGAGCTGTACACCATTATGCGGTATCTCCAGTATGACACCCTGCAGAAGATGGGACTGAGCCACTTCGATGATTGGGCGGCATCCTTTGGTGAAACCGTCACAGCAATCGAGCTTTCACCGGAAGGGACGGGCTACCGTGCCAAAACACGTTTTGCCAGGTTTTTTAATCTGCCGGAACTGATTTCCTTGTTCAAGGAATCGGCAGACGTGCAGACGGCGGATATGCTGAACCTGCCTGTGCCGCAAGCAGAGTACATCAACGAAGTGTTGAAGCCCAGCGAAACACAGGAAGAAATGGTGAGTTCCTTTGCTGACCGCGCCGAGGCTGTACGCAACGGTAATGTGAATCCCAGATTCGATAATATGCTCAAGATCACCAACGATGGCCGAAAACTGGCACTCGACCAGAGGCTTATCAATGATATGCTGCCGGATGAGCCGGAGAGCAAGGTCAATCGCTGTGTGGACAATGCGTTCAAGGTCTGGGAAGAATCTGCCCCGGATAGGGGAACACAGTTGATTTTTTGCGATTTATCGACACCAAAAGCAGATGGCACATTCAACGTCTACGATGATGTGCGGGAGAAGCTGGTGGCGAAAGGTGTTCCTCGTGAAGAAGTGGCGTTCATTCACGAGTATAACACGGAAACCAAAAAGGCTGACCTGTTTGCAAAGGTGCGCGCCGGACAGGTTCGTATCCTGATGGGGTCTACGCCGAAACTTGGCGCAGGAACCAATATTCAGGATCGGCTGATTGCCCTGCATCATCTGGATTGCCCGTGGAAGCCGTCTGACCTAGAACAGCAGGAAGGACGTATTCTCCGGCAGGGAAACCGGAATAAGCAGGTAAAAATCTATCGTTACGTCACTGAAAATACGTTTGATTCGTATATGTGGCAGATTCTGGAAAATAAACAGAAGTTTATAAGCCAGATTATGACATCCAAGTCGCCTGTCCGTGCCTGCGATGATGTGGACGATACCGCGCTGTCCTATGCCGAAATCAAGGCACTGGCAACGGGCAATCCCTACATCAAGGAAAAGATGGACTTGGATATTCAGGTCAGCAAACTGAAACTGCTGAAAGCCAATCACACCAGTCAGATTTATAGTCTGGAATCCGATATTGCGCGTCGCTATCCACGAGAAATTACTGCGGCAAAGGGTCAGATCGAAGCACTGAAAACGGATATGGAAGAGGCAAAACCGCTTCTGGCGCAGGACAAAGACCACTTCTCTATGGAGATCAGCGGCAAGGTGTACACCGAACGCAAGGAAGCGGGCGCGGCCATCATCGAGGCTTGTAAGGCTTTGAAGGCGGCTGGCACCGAGGGCAGAATCGGCAGCTACGGTGCGTTTGAACTGCACTCCCGGTTTGACAACTTCGATAAGGTGTTCCGTTTGTCCATCAAGGGCGCATGGAACTATTCGATGGAAGTCGGCAAAGACCCGCTGGGTAATATCCTGCGCGTTACCAATGCACTGGCAGGCATTGAAAGAACGCTGCCGCAGGTGGAACGCAGACTGGAAACCTTGGAACAGCAGTTGGCGCAGGCAAAGGAAGAAGCCAAGCGTCCTTTCGCGCAGGAAGCAGAACTGGCCGAAAAATCTGCGCGCCTTGCGGAGCTGAACTCTCTGCTCAACATGGATGAAAAGGGTAGTGAGGATGCGCTGGGCGTGGACGAGGATGCAGCCGAAACCGAGGTTGCAGATAAGCCACGTCAGCCTGTGAACTACGCAGGCCGTGTTGCAGAGCGCACTGCGGACAATGTGCGTAAACCCTCTGTGCTGGCACAGCTTCATGCAAAGCAGGCAGAGCGCAGCGCAGAACCGCAGAAATCCCAGAAGCGGAAAAGTCACAATATGGAACTGTAAATAGGATAACCCCGTTAGATCTCTGCAAGGAATCTAACGGGGCATTTTTGAAAAAGGAGGGCATTTGCTGACATTAACACCGATCAATTTGAAAACAGCAAACGCATTTGTGCAGCAGTATCACCGCCACCATAAGCCGACACGGGGACATAAGTTCTCCATCGGGGTATCGGACAATGGCGCATTGGTGGGGGTTGCCATCTGCGGCAGACCCGTGGCACGGCGGCTGGACGATGGCTACACGCTGGAAGTCAACCGCTTGTGTACGGATGGAACGCCGAACGCCTGCAGCATCCTGTATGCGGCGGCATACCGTGCAGCACGGGCAATGGGCTACAACAAAGTTATCACATATGTTCTGGACACAGAGCATGGCAGTTCTTTGAAAGCTGCCGGATATACCTGTGAGGGCAGAGCCGGAGGCTTGGAATGGAACGGTGCAAAAGCACCAAAACAGGCCGACCAATATCCGCGCCAGATGAAAACACGATGGGTCAAGAAAAAGGAGGGCTTGCATGGCAGTTGACCGCAAACAGCAGATGAAAGAAATCACGGAACGGCTGGAGCAGGGCGTAAAGGACATTTTTACATCGGAAATGTACACGACATACCTGCGCACGATGGCAAAATTCCATAATTACAGCTTCAATAATACGCTACTGATTGCTATGCAGCGGCCTGATGCCACACTGGTGGCAGGGTTTAACGCATGGAAGAATAAGTTCAACCGTTACGTCAAAAAAGGCGAAAAGGGCATCCAGATCATTGCTCCGGCTCCCATCAAGGAAGTGGAAGAACGCGAGAAAATCGACAAGGATACGGGCTTGGCTGTGCTGAACGAAAACGGTGAACCGGAAATGGAACGTGTGGAGTATGTGGTTCCGCGCTTCCGAGTGACGACGGTTTTTGATGTTTCACAGACCGATGGGGAACCGATTCCATCGCTGGAAGTGAACGAACTGACGGCCAGCGTCAAAGACTATGCGCTGCTTACGGCGGCAATCGAGCAGGTATCGCCTGTGCCGATGCGGTTTGATGAAATCGAAGGAGATGCCAAAGGCTATTACAGTGATGCAGACAAAGAAATCTGCATTCAGGTCGGCATGGGCGAGAGCCAGACCATAAAGACGATGATCCATGAGGTTGCTCATGCGATGCTGCACAACAGCGATTTGATGGAGCAGAGCGGCGAAGAAAAAGACAGGCTCACGAAAGAAACCGAAGCCGAAAGCATTGCATTTACGGTCTGCTCGGCTCTGGACATTGACACATCCGATTATTCATTTCCGTATGTGGCAAGCTGGGCCAGTGGCAAGGAGATGAAGGAACTGAAAGATTCGATGGATACGATTCGACTGACCGCAGCCGACTTTCTGGAAAAGCTGGAAGCGGCAGTCGCGGAAAGGAGCGCAGAGCGCATGACCGCGATGCAGTATGCGGAAAAGCTGATTGCCAATAAGGAGCAGGAAAAAACGATTTTTGATGATGAGCAGCGAAACCTCATCGTAAATTTCGCCTTCAAACTGGATGACCGGGCGGCAACGGAAGAACTGGTGAACGGTATTGCAGCTGCAGTGGCCGAGGATGACAAAGAAGAAGTCAACCGCCTGATGCACGATGCGCAGGAGAAAATCGAAAATCTCCCGGATGGGATGATTGGTCTTTCGGAAATGCACGACTATGGCTACCGAAAAGATGATGTGCTGCCGCTGACGAAAGAAGGCGCACGGGAATGGCATCGGCTGGGTGAGAGGATTTATCCGCTGTTCCGTGATGGCACGGCAGGTGATTATGTAAGCCAAGAGGAAATCGAGCAGCACGATGGCATTTTCGGCATTAAGGCAGACGCATGGGATGCGATTCTGTTGGAACAGCGGGAAGATTATGCAGAGGACGAGTATGCGCGCCCGGATTTTCAGCTGACAGTGATAAACCGTGAACAGGCTCTGCGACTGTATGACGAGGGTAAGCAGATTTATCTTGTCCGCATTAGCCCGTGGCCGATTCTTGTCACAGCACGAGAGGAAATCGAGCGCGGAAGTGATACCTTCCAGATTGCAATAGCAGATTTGGAACAGGGGCGGAACATGACAGAACAGGAAAATGTGCTGCTGTATGGTAGCGAAAAGCAGTTCGGCATTTATCAAATCACAGAGCGTGACCCGGAACACGACTACCGCTTTATGGGGCTGGACTATGTGCAGAAGAAAGGCATAACGGTTACCCGTGCAGATTATGACCTGATCTATACCGCACCGCTTACGGAAAAGGATACGCTGGATGGCATTTATGAACGGTTCAACATCCAGCGTCCGGCAGACTTTACCGGACATTCGCTGTCGGTCAGTGATGTGGTGGTACTCAATGATGGCAGTACAGTCAAAGCCTACTATGTGGACAGCATCGGCTTTGCCGAGTTGCCGGAATTTTTCAAGGAAAGGAATATGGATTTGCAGAAAGAAACGCTTTTGAACGAAGAATTGCAGGAAATCGAAATCTTTGATAAGCCCGGTCTTTTCAGCAATGGCCGACTGCGGGATGAAGATGTGCCGGAGGGCTTATATCGCTATGATCTGCGCGGTTCGGACTACGACCCAGGCCAGCCCATTACAGTGGAGAAAACTGTGGTGGTGAACCATGCGGCATCTGTTCTGATGGCCGAAGAACTTGACCTTGGCGCAGAGGGGCGGTTGGAACTGGGCGAGGAAGGACTGAACTTCACAGGCGCAGAGTTGACTGTGCGAGAGTTCATGGAGGAACAGCAGCAGAAAAGAAATGGACTGATCCACGGTGATTCCGACCACATCGCAGTCGAAGGGCATATCGGTACATGGTACGCCATTGATGAAACAGAAGTCGGCGGCGAGAAGTTCTTCCTGCTGGAGCATGAGGAACACGGCGATATGGCGGCCTGCGTTGCAGTCAATGAGCAGGGCAAGCTGGTGGCAGAGGATTTGTGGAACGGCTTCGATGAAGATTTTCAGGAGGCCGTGCAGAAATATCTTTCTGAAAAATGGAATATGCCGAAAAAAGAAGATGTGGTATCGGAGATCATTGAAAAGGCTGCGCCTGTGCCGGACAACAGCGCACAGGACTATTCGGATGTGCCTGTTTACTACGAGCCGTTCAGCTATGCCAAAGAAAATGACGAGGTGGATTTATACCGCACATCCTATCGGCTGAACAGTGAGTGCAAGCAGGCAATCCATGAAGCGATTGCGGACAACTATGATGGAATGTACCTTGGCGATGATGCAGTCGATCAGGTGGTGCGGCAGTACGGCATGGAGCGTGTGGGCTACATTCTGGCGAACACTCTGCACCATAAAAGCTACGATGGCCGCTTTTCTCACGGCAATAAGGAATGGGCAGAGCAGGTCAGAACCCCGGAGCATAATGCAGACCGCATGACCTTCCGCGCTGACTGGGTGGTTGACAGCCATCCGGCTGTGCTGGATGGCTTTGTGACGATGTTCCGGGAAGAACTGGATGCGCAGAAAGAACTGAAACAGGAGCAGTCTTTTGTAAAGCAGTTCTATGTGGTCGAAAATTTGCAGGCCGCGCCTTTGAAAATTGAGCGGTTCGGAAATCTCGACGATGCGATGTCGCAGTATCAGGCACTTCCGTACCATTACATGAAAGCCTTGGGTGTGGAGAAAAATCCTGATCCGCTGCCGGGTTCACTGGATGTTTTACAGTGCAAGAACGGCCTTGATACCATCGTAGAGGACTACAAAACAGTTCCGGGCTGGGATAACCCATATATCCAGAATCATGTTGTGCAGCCGTTACAGGGGGCCTTAGCCGTGCAGGATGTGGAGTTGGCCTACGAATTGCCGGATGCCTATTTTCACATTCAGACCTGTGACGATGGCTTTGACTATACCTTATATAATAAGGACTTCACGGAACGGGATGGCGGTGTCCTTGAAACAGATGGAGATAAGTCTGTGCAGGAGGCTATGACGGAGCTGCTGGCAGAGTTTGGCTGCGATGCGGCAGAGGGTAAAGTCATGGATGCGGCAGAACTGCGGGAACAGGCTGATACGGTGGCTGAACAGCAGGCAGAAGTTTTGAAAGAAAAACTCGTTGCAGAAAGACCTGCACCGGAAGAAACGCTCAGCTTTTACGTTGCGGAGTGCTTGGAGTTTACATTTGCGGGAGAGTTCCACGACCATCTGACGATGGAAGAAGCTTTGGAAGCCTATGACAAGATTCCGTCCGAACGGATGAACGCCGACAAGTGCATTGGATTCTGCATCGAGGAAGATGGCGGCTTTGTTGGAATGTATGAGCTGGTCGTGAACGATAAAGTACAGCGCGAGAACATCAATTCCATCAACTATTTCAGGGATGATAAGCTGGTGCAACAGGCTATTTCCGATATGGAAAAACTGATGGAGGCACGGCAGAAGAGCAAGGAGCAGGAACGCAGCAGTACGAAAAAGTCTGTTCTGGATGCCCTGCGCAGTCTGAAAGCAAAGAAGCAGGAGCAACCTGCACAGGAACAGGATAAGCCGAAGAAAGCGAAAAAGAAAGGGATGGAGTTATGAGCAATGTACACTTTGATGAACTGGAATTGATGCTGATGGCGATGTTTGAGCAGCCGACACTCAAAGATACGATTCAGGTGTTGACGGAGGTTCAGCCGCTTGTGGCAGAGGATGCAGAGATGGCTGCGCTTGTCCAGCAGACGATCCCAAAGATGCAGCAGTTGAATGAGCAGCAGTTCAAAGGGCTGGAGCTGGAATGGTATAGGCCGGAGGATGATGCAGGAAAATGAGTTCAGATGTGTTTGCAATCTATCAGATCGATAATTCTGAGAAAAACCGTGAGTATCGCTGCCGCAGCTATGAATACCAGATTCAGCATGGCTTTATGATAACCGCAGACAATTATGGCACGGGCTACTCTGGTACGGCTTCACGGGGAATGGGCGCGGAAGCGATTCGTAAAAAGATGGAAAGCATTAACCCGGACAAATTCAAAATTAGAAAATTTGGGGTCAGTGATGTCATCGGATTGACTGCGGCAGGCAAAACCTCTTTTTTCTATGTTGATAAGGATAGGCTGGTGAGATTCAACGGCTTTTTCCCAAAGCCCCAGAGCGGCACATACCTGATTCTTGATGAGGGCGGCTATCAGGTGGCAGGGCAAAAAGGCACATGGCTGGTATCGGATGAAGTAGAGGTCGATGGTCAGCGGTTTGTTCAGATGAGAAGTGAACAAACGAAGAATCCACCACCGAGCATTATTCTTCACGAGAGTGGAGCCTTTGTGACGCAGACAGCTTTAGGTTTCGATGGAGAAGCTACCAGAAAGATGAGTGCTTTTTTACAAGGCCCAAAGCCTGAACTGCTGCACCATCAGAAGTTCTTTGAAAACGGTACAGCGGAACGCGCCAAAGAATCCGGCACGGAGCAAAACTACAATATGATAGATGGCTGCGTCAACAATGTACCGAAAAAGCCCCGGCGCATTGGCGGCAGGTGGTCGGTGCTTGATCGGCTGCATATTAAGCAGGCTGAGCGGCGACAAAAAGACAATGCGCCGCAGCAGGAACAGGAAAGAAGCCGAAAAAGTTAAAATACCGTAATATCGTTGAGATGGCTTCCCCCAAAAGGAGGCCATCTTTTTTGCGTTAGAATCAAAAATATAAAAAACTTTTTTACATCACGATTGATTTCCCGAAGTTGATGGTATATAATAATAGCAGAAGGGAGAGATGAAAATGCGTTTTGATGAACTTTTTGAAATGAGAAAACTGACAGGGACAAAATTAAAGGACTATATTCGCAGCAATGGATTCTCAAAAGTATCGTTCTGCAAGAAGACAGAGATTTCTCGCCCTACTTTAGATAAGATTTTGAATGGCGAGATAGATAGTAAAAGTACATTCGATAAGCATTTGAATAAAATTCTTACCAGTTTGAGCATTGACCCGGATACCTTGATGGGATTTTCACCGAGGGTGCAAAGTGTAGATGCCGTGTACTCGCAGAATGCGCCGATTGATTATCAGATGAATGATAAGGCAAAGATAGAGTACGATCTGTTGCAGGATATTCTAAACCTTTGCAGTGTTTATTATTAAAGGCGGAAGGCTATGAGTGAGCGAATTACAGCAGCCAACTTAGATGAAGTTATCAAAAGGAACGAAGTCATTGAGGAACAGATGAAGCAGAGTGCTTCGCTTATCTGGTCAAAATACAATCCGATGCAGATAAATTCTCCGATACAGTTGGCGTTACAGATTTTAAGACCGTATGGTTTGATACAGCTGCCGATTGATAATCACTATTTGAGCGGAGCGATTTTTGTTCGGGATGGAAAACGAATCCCCTTGATAAATACGGCACTTCCGAGAGCAAATCAGTATTTTACTGCGTGGCATGAGATTTATCATCTATTGTTTGATGAAGTTTCTTTTGACCATTTGATTGAATCCGAAATCCTGATGGAAGAACGAAAAGCAGAATACTTTGCTGCGCTTATGCTTCTGGGAAACCTTATGCCGTATTTTGAGGGCTTAAAGGATATGGAGTTCCAAGCAAAAGCGTTTCAGTGCATGAATGCTTTCCAAGCTCCCTATAAGGCGGTGCTGATTTCTCTGTATGAAAGTGCAGTAAAGAATGGGAATACGGCTATTGCGGAAGAAGTTAAGGAAAACTTTGATGTGCAGGTTGAAGATATTGCACAGAGATTCCGCGATTTGGGATTGGATGATTCCCTTGTACGGCCTTCGTATGTAGTAAATGTAAGTCCGCTGCAAGAGAAAATCAATAAGACGATTCGCAATGAGCCGGAAGTGGAATACCATAAAGACAATGAAGCATTTCTGAAAACGGTTTTAAGTGAATTTAAAATGCTGACGGGAGAGGCCGATGCTTAATATACCAGAGTATAAAGAATATGCTGGGGAGACCAAAATAGCACTTATGGATAACTCATCACTGGCATTTATGCACGAGTTGAGCCAGAGAAGTTATCCATCTGATGGAATCCTCAGCGTATACGATTTGATTCTGATACCAAAGTGGGTAATGGAGGAAATTGAGGATTCTACATACAGAAGCACCTATGTTGAGCAGCTTCAGGCACAAGGGTATCCTATTCGTTGGATTGATGAAACAAAGTACGGTGCTTTTGTCAATGATGAAGATGTGAACCTGTACTACATCGTTGAAGCTGCGGTATCGCGTGTGTCAGAATTGATGCGCTTCCTTCGCAGAAAAGTAAAAACCGAAGATTTGATTGATTTGCCTTCCGCAGAGGAATGGATGAACCGGCTGTATGATGAATGGCCGATTCATGGAAGAACGCTGTCAACGGGCCGCACTCTTAAAAAGAATGCGGGAGAAATCTCGTTGACGATCCTTGCTGAAATATTCGCGTGGTATCATGATGGAGTGGACAGCCTGACAATCTATACGCAGGATACGGATGCGCATGAGTTCCAAACGAATGCAGAGCGCATTTTAATTGGAAATTCTGAATTTACTCCTGCGCTGGATTCTCCGATTTCGGTGGCCTTTAAGTCAAATGACTTTATTTTGTGCCAGATGTATCGTGAGGGAGCCCTGACTTTGGATGCGGTGCGGCAGCTTCGCCACGATGATAGAAAATTGACTTATACACGGCAGCAAGCGGATAAGTCGATTATTTGCCGCAAAGAAGTTATAACGAAAGAGCAGTTCATTGATTTGATTCAGGATGCGACAGTTCAAATCCTGTTCTAAGAGTAATATGGTAGAAAAGGGTCAGCCCTAGTCTTTCGCAGGAAAGACCAGGGCTGGCTTTTTGTTTTATAGAGAGTGTTCGTTCTTTCGGGATTGCTGCTGTTCGCGTCGTGCTTCTCGTTCTGTTCCCAGAATGTTATCTACATTGGCACATACAGTCTGGAGTTCCCTGTGGTAATCTTTGAAATAGTGGTAGGTGTCATACTGGGCATCTTTCTGAATGGTAAGCTGCTCCTTTTCAGCCCGGAGGTCTTTCATGGTCGGGAACCTTCCATCTGGGGAGTGCTGCTTTAGGATGCGGAGGGCTTCTTCATATTTGGCAATATCCTCTGCATGAGCCTGACGGAAAGATTTCTTATTGCCGGATTTTAAGAAATCACCATAGACTGATTTTGTAGAAAGATACTGGCCTAAATAACGAATCTGCTCATTGACTTTTTTCAATTTTGCTTCGGTGAATTTGGCATCACTTCGGGCTTTTGCCATTTTAGATTGAATGGCGTCAGTGGTATCGGAGAGTTTTTCGTAAGAATCGTATCCATGTTCCTGCACATAAGCGACTGTTCGTGCCATCTGCTGCAAATTGGAAATCTTGACTTTCTGCGCATAGGCGCGGTTCTGCTGTGCTTTTACGCAGGTCTGCAAGTCAACCACAAGGCGCAGGTCGGACTTAATGAACAAAATAGCCATAGGATCATCTGCTGCCCAATGAGGATTGTTCCGTTCTTCGTTCCGCGCATTTTCTGCAAAAATGCGGAGAAGCCTGTCGCGGTCATAATTAGAACCGAGAGCGCGGGCAGAAATAAATTTCTGTCGGTCAGCAGGAAGATAGCTGAATCGTCCGCGATGGTCTTTTACCAAAATTCCGTATTCTGCTTTTAATAATCGCTGAAACTCCTCAAAAGATGTGGCACGTTCCGCAATGTCAGAAATGGCATTGCGGATTTTTTCTTTATCGGTTTCAAAGGTGGCGTGCATGGGTGTAATGCCATCGCCCAGGAGTTCCATGTTTGCGATGTCCAGATTCAGTTGCCCACGCCGCTGCGCATGGTACTCCTGTTGTGTGATTTTATCCGCAGCAGGGGAGAGCAGATCGACCTGATGCAGCCCTTCGCGCTGGCAAATATCCATCAAAGATTTTTGCAGGTGCTTCAAATAGTCTTTGGTAAGGTGGTGCTTGTATCCAGCCTTGCAGTCGATTGGCCGTTCGGTGTAGGTCTGAGGCTCTATATCGGATTTGCGCAGGCTGTTGATTATGATGTGGGTATGGATGTTGCCTGTTCCATTATTGCCATCTGTATGGGTGCAGACCAAAGCCTGATGCCCCGGAAAATTAGCTTTTGCGTATTCCAGCCCGATGGCCTGTGCACGTTCTCCTGTTAAATCGTGGTCGGCGTTATCTCTGGGGTCATGGCTGATAATGTAGTGGTGGCTTTTGATTTCATCGTAAGTGTTGTTCTTATGGTACTGCTGGTTTAACAGTTCACATTCAAGGTCGAAGGTTTCGGGATTGCAGTTCAAACCGTCAAGATAAAATTCTTCCCGAAGCAGCATATTCCCGCTTTCATCCAGAACGGGAACCAGATGAAACTCATCATGCTGGTATTTCAGATAGTCGATGGCACTCCCATAATTGGCATTTTTACTTGCGATGTGTTTTAGAATTGCCACGATACACACCTCCAAGCTGAACGATTTCCTGCCGCAGTTCACGAATTTCCGCAATGCACCTTTTTAGTTCTTCTAACATTCCGCGTGATGCCAGACCACCGCTGTGAAAATAGCGGGCAATCTGGTTGAGATTGTTCCCGATGCCGGCGGCCTGCACCGTCAAATTCTGAATCTCTCCCAGATCGGCAACGATATTATAGTTGACTTCCAGCTTTTCGCGGAGAGCCTGTTTGCGTACAAAAGTACCAATCGGGTATCCGGCATCTTTAGCGTATCCGGCCACCAGCTCATATTCCAATTCTGTGAAACGGATGTAAACCCGCTTTCCCCTATGAAGTGATTTCTCTTTCTTTGGTCGAGCCATAGTATAATCCTCCTGCATTTTATAGTTGCAGAGCAACTCCCGATAAGCCGTAGGCGTTCGGCTGCGAACACATTTATGTGGAGCCAGAAAGCCAAAATCCAAGATTTTGTGCGTACCGTGGGAATGGGGAACGGAATCCCCATCAAGATTGCCAGCCGGGAAAAACCACGAGAGTGAGTTTTGAGCGGCTATGGGCGAATCTTGCGCTAAGAGAGAAAAAAGCCCCACGACCTGGAAAATCGAGAATTGTCCTTATACCTATAACATTCTGGAAGCACCTTTTGGCAACCACTTGAAAAAATATTTTTGTGAAATTTCAAAATTTGGTTGCCAAACACCCCTTTTAGAATGCTATAGGTGAAGGGAGGTATTTGATGTACCAGAAAATGACGCATACACTTGAGGATTTGAAGAAATTAGCAGCGGTGGAACTTCGGGATGTGAACCGTGAAGAACTGGTGGACATCAACGATGTGGAAATCAAGAAAGACCTGTCGCAACGAGAACGGATGGTTGATTTTGTTTCACAGATCAAGAACCCCTACTGCTATCTTGACCGGGGAATGGTCGTAAAGATCAGGTTTGCCGGAGAGAACCGATTAGAGGACACACTGAAAAAATGCGCACGGACGCATCGGAGATAAAAAAGAAGAAAGCAGAAGAAAATTTACACTTTAGCACATTAAAGCGTTGACATGGACCGCGAAATATGAGATAATGGCTTTGGGTCAAAACAGAATATGCTAACTAAAGCCGATAATTTTCTTGGTTTATTGTCAGAACGACAAATAGATTAAGGAGGTTATCGGCTTTTTATGTTTTTTCAGGAAAACGGACAATATCGCTGTGCTGTGTATCTTCGATTGTCACGTTCGGACGGCGATCAGCAGGAAAGCAACAGCATCAAAAATCAAAGAGCTTTACTGAATGATTATCTGGGAAAGCACCCGGAACTGCATAAGGTCGATGAGTATGTAGACGATGGATACAGTGGTACGAATTTTGAACGCCCGGATTTCAAACGGATGATACAGGACATTGAGAATCGGAAAATCAACTGTATTATCGTCAAGGATTGTTGTGCGATAATGGGACTAAATCAGAAAGACCTTGAAAATCAAGGGATTCTGGCTTAGTCCCTTCTTTTTTGACCTGAAAGAGGAACAATCGCTCAACAATCGGCGCACAGGATCAAAACCGGCTGGCGGTGGCTATGGAGGTACACTGCATAAGCCCTTCCCGTTGCGCTGCCCACAACGAAAGGAGTCCATCATGAAACAGGGAACTTTGGTTTATGATCACGCAACGGATCGGTACGACATTCGCTTTGACCTTGACTGCTACTACGGCGGTCTGCACTGCGGGGAATGCTTCGATGTCATGATCGGGGGCAAGTGGAAACCCACTCGGATCGAGATGGCTGCGGACTGGTATCTCGTCGGCATCCGCACGGACGATTTGCAGGGATTGAGGGTGAGGATGTGAAGACTTTTCTCAAGGAAGTGCTGCTTCCTCTGCTGATTGCCCTTTGTCTTGCCGCATTCTTCAAGCCGGTCTATATGGCGGACGGCGTATGTGACTACTTCCTGATGTGGCTCTGTGTCGGCTTCCCATTCGGCATCCGCAGGATGTGTCTCTGGCTCGTCCCCTTCGGTTACGGCATATCCGGCACAGTAGGAATCTTCGCACTCAACATCATCATCGGCGGTCTTATCGGAGGACTCGCCCTGATTGTCGGGCTGCTGCTCGGCATCATCCATACCATCCGAGACATCATCTGAATATCTGAAAAGCTAAGAGGGTTTGTTTCATTCTCCAATTCGGAGCATGAAGCAAACCCTCTTTTTTTGTTGCCCGAAAGCTGGAACAATCTGCCCCTTGCAGATGACGGCGGTGCGGCGAGGAAAGGAGAGAAAACAAAATGAGCTACATGACAGCCGGTAAGCTGCAAGCCTTTGAAGCCCTCATGAAGGAGGTGCCCGGCCACAACCACTATGACAGCGGATGCGACGGGATCTGCCCGGAATGCCGGTCGTGCTGCTTCCATCGTCCCTACTGGAAATATCAAACCTGTGTCTTCGAGGAATGTCCCTATTCCCCGGTGAAGCTGTCAACGCTGCGCTGTCAGCCGGTGATGGCAAGGGAGGGATAACCGCATGGCAGTCTATCGCGTCAACAAAAACCGTGGCTACACGGTCATGGCAAATTACCATCTCAGGGATAAAACCCTGTCCCTCAAGGCCGTGGGGCTACTCTCCAAAATGCTGTCCTTCAACGATGGCTGGCAGTTCTCAACGAAAGGTCTTTCGGCGATCTGCAAGGAAGGCCCCGATGCTGTTCTGGCAGCTCTCAGGGAGCTTGAGGACGCAGGGTATCTCGTCCGTCATCAGTCACGGGATGAAAAAGGCCGGATGAGCAGCATGGTTTTCGAGATATACGAGAAGCCGCAGACGGGTTTGCCGGACACGGAAAAACCGCATACGGAAAAGCCGGACACGGATAATCCGTTCACGGGAAAACCGTGTACGGAAAATCCCGCACAATTAAATACTAATCAAGTAATTACCAACGAAAGAAATAACTCTCTGAGAAACTATCAATCTATCAATCTTGATGGGATGGACAGGATGGATGAACGGGAGCAATACAGGGAATTGATCCGGGATAACCTTGAGATCGACATCCGCTCTCAGGATAGGCACTATGACCTTGACCGGGTAAATGAAATTGTCGAGATCATGCTGGATGCTGTTTGCTCCACAAGACCCACCATCCGTATCAACGGAGAAGATATGCCGCAGCCGGTGGTTAAGTCACGCTTCCTCAAGCTGGACAGCGGTCACATCGACTATGTGCTCCAAGCGATGAACGATTGCCCTTCCGACATTCGGAACATCCGGGCATATCTGCTTACGGCGTTGTATAACGCTTCACTGACCATAGACAACTACTATTCAGCCCGCGTGAACTACGATTTTCACGGAAAAGGCTGATGCGTAAGCATTCTCAATCAACTTAAAGGGGGTGAGATGAAAACATGATCCACATTTTACACGGTGTCCCGCCTTAGTGACAGGATTGCCCCGCAAATCTCAGAAAGGAGGTCCCCATGCAGGATGAAGTAAATACCAAAGTCGTTGCGATTGCCATTAAGGGCGGCAGGATCACTGCGGAAGTGCTGAAAAAGGCGCTCGCCAAATTCATTGAGGAAATTGAAAAGGCCGAAAAGCAAGCCTCTCAGCCCAAGACCTACCGGGGCAAGCAGTCCATCAAGCACCTTGTCGAGCAGAACGCCGCAATCAGCAACATCGAAGTGACCGACGGAAACATCAAGTCTTTCGAGCGTACAGCGAACAAGTACGGGATCGACTACGCGCTCAAGAAAGACACCTCTGAGCAGCCGCCGCGCTATCTCGTCTTCTTCAAAGGCCGGGATGTGGATGTGATGACTCAGGCGTTCAAGGAGTTTTCCGCCAAGACGGTCAAGCAGAAAGAAAAGCAATCCCTCAAGCAGAAGCTCTCCCGCAGCAGGGAGCAGTCTAAAGCCCAGCACAAGGAGAAGGTCAAGGTTAAGACGAAGGATCGGGGCGTTGAGCTATGAAAAAGAAACTCGACATCAAAAAGCTCGTCCTTCTCAATCTCCCGTATGTGTTCGCCTTCTACTTTGTGGATAAGCTGGCGGCGGTCTTCCGGCTGGCTCCCGGTACGGAGTTTATTGACAAGCTCACCGGCGGCTTTGCCAAT
The DNA here is from genome assembly GCF_003324125.1 of Subdoligranulum sp. APC924/74. Classification (NCBI taxonomy): domain Bacteria; kingdom Bacillati; phylum Bacillota; class Clostridia; order Eubacteriales; family Oscillospiraceae; genus Subdoligranulum; species Subdoligranulum sp. APC924/74. The sequence goes on from NZ_PSQF01000001.1 coordinate 67,740, forward strand.
TTCGGCGCAGCGTTTGCCAATCCGCTCCCCAGCTTCCACCCGGTAGACCTTCTCATTGGTGTGGCAGGAGGCGCATTGCTCAAGCTGGCCGTCTACATCAAAGGCAAAAACCGCAAGAAATTCCGCCAAGGGGAGGAATACGGGTCAGCCCGTTGGGGGCGACCGGAAGACATCCGGCCTTACATGGATGACGACTTCTCCAACAATGTCATCCTCACCCAGACCGAGGGGCTGACGATGAACAGCCGACCGAAGCAGCCGAAGTACGCGAGGAATAAGAACATCCTTGTGATCGGCGGTTCCGGCTCCGGCAAGACCCGCTTCTTTGTGAAGCCCAACCTCATGCAGATGCACAGCTCCTATGTGGTTACTGATCCCAAGGGCACAGTATTGGTCGAATGCGGAAAGATGCTTGAGAAAAACGGGTATGTCATCAAGTCGCTGAATACGATCAACTTCCGTAAATCCATGCACTACAACCCGTTCGCTTACATCAGGTCAGAGAAGGACATCCTCAAACTGGTCAATACGATCATCGTCAACACGAAGGGAGATGGCGATAAGTCCGGGGAGGATTTCTGGGTCAAGGCAGAAAAGCTCTACTATACCGCACTCATCGGCTATATCTGGTACGAAGCGCCGGAACACGAGAAAAACTTCACTACCTTGCTCGAATTGATCAACGCTTCGGAGGCCAGAGAGGATGACGAGACTTTCAAAAATCCCGTTGACCTCATGTTCGATGAGCTGGAAGAGCGTGACCCTGACCACTTCGCGGTCAAGCAATACCGTAAATATAAGTTAGCCGCTGGCAAAACAGCCAAGTCGATCCTGATTAGCTGCGGCGCACGGCTTGCCCCGTTTGACATCGCGGAGCTGCGGGAGCTGATGAGTTACGACGAGATGGAGCTGGATTGCATCGGCGACCGCAAGACGGCGCTGTTTGTCATTATCTCTGATACCGACGATACCTTCAACTTTGTCGTTGCGATTATGTACTCCCAGCTTTTTAACTTGCTCTGCGATAAGGCGGATGATGTCTACAATGGGCGGCTTCCCGTTCATGTCCGCTGCCTGCTCGACGAGTTTGCGAACATCGGTCAAATCCCGAAATTCGACAAACTGATTGCTACGATCCGAAGCCGGGAAATCTCAGCATCCATCATCTTGCAGTCCCAGAGCCAGCTCAAGACCATCTACAAGGACGCGGCGGACACGATTGTCGGCAACTGCGACTGTACGCTCTTCCTCGGCGGCAAGGAAAAATCCACTTTGAAGGAACTCAGTGAAATCCTCGGAAAGGAGACAATCGACCTATATAACACATCAGAAACCCGTTCGACCAACAACTCATACGGCCTGAACTATCAGAAGACCGGCAAGCAGCTCATGTCGGAGGACGAAATCGCTGTCATGGACGGCGGCAAATGTATTTTGCAGCTTAGAGGCGTGAGACCTTTTCTCAGTGACAAGTACGACATTACGAAGCATCCAAAATACAAAATGCTGTCCGACTACGATAAGCGCAACGCCTTTGACATCGAGAAATACCGTTCTCACAAGCTGGTAGTCAAGCCCACCCAAACCTTCGACCTCTATGACATGGGAGAGGTTGAAGCCGATTGAAGCCCCGTCATGCACTGCGCATGGGCAATGCCCAAAGCAGAACAATGACGGGGCTTCTATTTTTTTGCCCATTTTCAATAATTCACACTCAAAAATCAAGGAGGTCACTCTATGGAATTTATCAATCAGGCGGTTACGGTCCTTCAGACGCTCGTTGTTGCCCTCGGTGCCGGTCTGGCTGTGTGGGGTGTGGTCAACCTCATGGAGGGCTACGGCAATGACAATCCCGGTGCCAAGAGCCAGGGCATCAAGCAGTTGATGGCCGGTGGCGGCGTGGTACTCATCGGCACGACCCTCATCCCCCTGCTGTCCGGTTTGTTCTGATCACCGGTTCGCGTGTCCACATGGGAGGGCGCGAAATGCCGCGCTCTCCCTTAATTTTTAATCAATTTCCAACATAAGGAGGTCATTTATGGAATTTATCAATCAGGCAGTTACCGTTTTGCAGACCCTCGTTGTCGCCCTTGGCGCTGGCCTTGCCGTGTGGGGCGTGGTCAACCTCATGGAGGGGTACGGCAATGACAATCCCGGTGCCAAGAGCCAAGGAATCAAGCAGTTGATGGCCGGTGGTGGTGTGGTACTCATCGGCACGACCCTTATCCCGCTCCTGTCTGGCCTGTTCTGATCCGGCAGCCCCAGCATAACCGAAAGGTGGTGAAATATTGGGATTTATCCTTGAAAAAATCGAGGAAGCCATAAAAGAGCTTCTGATCGGCTGGATTGAAAGCAACATGACCAATATGTTCACCGATGTCAACGACAAGGTAGGGACGATAGCTGCTGAGGTAGGCAAAACGCCCTCTTCATGGGATAGCAGCATATACCAGATGATCCGGGGACTATCCGAAAATGTGATAGTCCCCATCGCTGGTATCATCATCACCTTTGTCCTGTGTTACGAGCTGATTTCCATGATCACCGAGAAAAACAACTTGCATGATATGGACACATGGATGTTCTTCAAGTGGTTTTTCAAGGCAGCTGTGGCGATCTACCTCGTTACCAACACCTTTGACATTGTGATGGCGGTCTTCGACATCGGTCAAAATGTCGTAGCCGGTGCAGCCGGTGTCATAAGCGGCGACACGAATATCGACATCGAATCCACTCTTGAACAAATGCGCGCCAGCATGGAAACGATGGGCATTGGCGAACTGCTCGGCTTGTCCATAGAGACGCTGCTGATCAGCCTGTGCCTCAAGATCATGTCCATTCTCATCACGGTCATTCTCTATGGCCGTATGATTGAGATTTATTGCACCGTGAGCATCGCGCCCATTCCCATTGCGACGATGAGCAACCGCGAATGGGGCAGCATCGGCACGAACTACCTCAAAGGGCTGTTCGCGCTGGCATTCCAAGGCTTCCTCATCATGGTGTGCGTTGCGATCTATGCCGTGCTCATCAACAACATGATCATCGCAGCCAATATCCACTCGGCGCTATTCTCGGTGGCAGCTTATACGGTCATTCTTTGCTTCTCCCTGTTCAAGACAGGTTCGCTTGCAAAGTCACTATTCAATGCCCACTGAGAAAGGAGGGTCAGCTTGAAGAAATACTCCGTGATCTACGCCGACCCTCCGTGGCGGTACAAGGTCTACTCAAAGAAGGGGCTTGGCCGCTCAGCGGAAAGCCATTACCCGACCATGAGCCTTGAAGACATCAAGGCTCTGCCTATTGGAGAGCTTGCAGCAAAAGACTGTGCGCTCTTCATGTGGATTACCTTCCCCTGTATGCAGGAGGCGTTCCAAGTCCTTGAAGCATGGGGATTTGAATACAAAACGACGGCTTTTGTCTGGATCAAGCAGAACCGGGTGTCCGACAGTCTCTTTTGGGGCATGGGGTACTGGACACGGGCGAATGCTGAACTCTGCATCCTTGCAACGAAAGGCCATCCCAAACGGGCAAGCCCCGGTGTGCATCAGGTCATCATGAGCCACATCGAAGAGCACTCCAAGAAACCGGAGGAAGCCCGCAACCGCATCGTCCAGCTCATGGGCGATGTCCCGCGCATCGAACTTTTCGCCCGCCAGTCCCCCGAAGGCTGGGATGTATGGGGCAATGAGGTCGAATGCAGCATCACGCTTGGAAAGGAGGTTCCCAATGGCGTTTGTACCGGTCCCGAAGGACCTGAATCGTGTCAAGACGAAGGTCATGTTCAACCTGACAAAGCGGCAGCTCATCTGCTTTGCGCTGGCTGCGGCAGCGGGTGTTCCGATCTTCTTCCTGACTAAGCCCAGCCTCGGCATCTCCACTTCGGCAATGCTGATGGTGGTCATCATGCTCCCGTTTATCTTCTTCGCTCTCTATGAGAAGGACGGGCAACCGGCTGAAAAAATCCTCGGTCATGTGATCAAGTCCATGTTTTTGAGGGATAAGGTGCGGCCATACCGCACGAGCAACCTATACGCTGCGATCCAGCAGGAAATCAAAGAGAAGGAGGAATTGCAGATTGCACAGCAGCACGAAAAAGGCCGCAGAACCTAAGCGGCTTACCAAAAACGGCAAGGTGTACGGCGATCTTCTCTCCGCCGAGGAAAAGAAGAAGCTGGTCATGCAGAAGAAAAAGGACAAGAAGGCAAAGAAAGTCCGCAAATCGGCGCAGCAGACCATCCCCTATGTGGAGATGTGCCGCGACGGCATCTGCAAGGTCAACAGCCGTCTTTATACAAAGACTATCCGTTTCAACGACATCAACTATCAGCTCGCCCAGAACGAGGACAAGACGGCCATCTTCGAGAACTGGTGCGACTTCCTGAACTACTTTGACAGCTCGATTTTTGTCCAGTTCTCTTTCATCAACCAGAGGACGAGCATCAGCGAGTTCAAGAAGCAGATCAACATCCCGGAGCAGGCTGACGAGTTCAACGACATCCGCAGCGAGTATTCCGAGATGCTGCAAAACCAGCTCACGAAGGGCAACAACGGCCTCATCAAGCGCAAGTACATTACCTTCGGCATTGAGGCCGACTCCCTGCGCATGGCGAAGGCCAAGCTGGATCGGATTGAGACGGACATCCTCAACAATTTCAAAACCCTCGGTGTGAAGACCGAGCCGCTGTCCGGCTACGAACGGCTGAAAGTGCTCCATGATGTGTTCAACATGGACTCGAACGAGCCGTTCCGCTTCTCCTTTGACATGGTAGCCCGGACGGGACTCAGCAGCAAAGATTTCATCGCGCCCACTTCCTTCGACTTCCGTGAAGGCAAGTGCTTCAAGATGGGCAAGGCCATCGGCGCAGTGAGCTTCCTGCAAATCCTCGCGCCGGAACTCAATGACCGGATGCTGGCTGACTTCCTCGACATGGACAGCAACATCACGGTCAATCTTCATATCCGCACGATTGATCAGGCGAAAGCCATCAAGAGCATCAAGATGAAGATTACTGACCTCGACAAGATGAAAATTGAAGAGCAGAAGAAGGCCGTGAGAAGCGGATATGACATGGAAATCATCCCGTCCGACCTTGCCACCTACGGCGGTGAGGCCAAGCGCCTGTTGCAGGACCTTCAGACGCGCAACGAGAGAATGTTCCTTGTGACCATCCTCATCATGAATACCGCTGCCTCCCGCCAGAAGCTCGAAAACGCCATCTTCCAGACGGCTTCCATTGCCCAGAAATACAACTGTGCGCTCAAGCGGCTGGACTTCCAGCAGGAAGAAGGGCTGATGTCCTCTCTTCCGATTGGCCTGAATCAGATCGAGATTGAGCGCGGGCTGACCACCTCTTCGACGGCGGTGTTCGTCCCGTTCACGACGCAGGAGCTTTTTCAGGGCGGCGAGGCGCTGTATTACGGGCTGAATGCGCTCTCCAACAACATGATCATGGTTGACCGAAAACAGCTCAAAAACCCGAACGGTCTGATCCTCGGCACCCCCGGCTCCGGCAAGAGCTTTTCGGCGAAGCGGGAAATGACCAACGCCTTCCTCATCACAGAAGATGACATCATCGTCTGCGATCCCGAGGCAGAGTATTATCCCCTTGTGCAGAAGCTCGGCGGTCAGGTCATCCGCATCTCGCCGGTAAGCAGCGACTACATCAATCCGCTGGACATCAATGTGAACTACTCGGAAGAGGAAAACCCGCTGACCTTGAAGTCCGACTTCATCCTCTCCATGTGTGAGCTGATTGTGGGCGGCAAGGATGGGCTGCAACCGGTGGAAAAGACCATCATCGACCGCAGCGTCCGCAAGGTGTATCAGGACTACCTTGCCGATCCGGTCCCTGAGAAGATGCCTATTCTCGAAGACCTCTACAACATCCTGCGCAGTCAGAGTGAGCCGGAGGCACAGCGGATTGCCACTGCCCTTGAAATCTATGTGCATGGCTCGCTGAATGTCTTCAATCACCGGACGAATGTGGATGTGAATAATCGCTTCGTCTGCTATGACATCAAGCAGCTCGGAAAGCAGCTCAAAAAGCTGGGGATGCTCATTGTGCAGGATCAGGTCTGGAACCGCGTGACCATCAACCGTGCCCAGCACAAGGCGACGCGCTATTACATGGACGAGTTCCACCTTCTGCTCAAGGAAGAGCAGACAGCGGCATACAGTGTCGAGATTTGGAAGCGGTTCCGTAAATGGGGCGGCATCCCCACCGGGATCACGCAGAATGTCAAGGATTTGCTGGCTTCCCGTGAGATCGAGAACATCTTCGAGAACTCCGACTTCGTTTACCTTCTGAACCAGGCATCCGGCGACCGGCAGATTCTCTCGAAGGCGCTGAACATCTCGCCCAGCCAGCAGAACTACATCACCAATTCCAACGCCGGTGAAGGCTTGATCTTCTACGGCTCGACCATCGTCCCCTTCAAGGATGACTTCCCGAAGGACACGATGCTCTATCGTTACATGACCACCAAACCCGAAGAAACCTTGCAGAATTAAGGAGGACTACCTTTATGAAAAAGAATATGAATGAGAACTTTGAGATCACCGTTGACGAGATGACCGAGATTTTCGGCGATACGCCGGTTGAGATGAGCTTCCGCGAGGTCAAGGAAGGCATGGACAGCTTCTTCGGCCTGATGGGGCTGACCGTGGAGTTGGTCAACCTGATCCGCAAGGAGGACGAGCTGAAAAAGCACCACCGCGCTTACCTCCATGTCCGCGAGGAAATCGCCGAGTGCGCCAATGAGGCGACGGAGGTCATCGGCGGTATTCTCGACTCCATTCAGGAGAAAGAACACATCTACCGTGTGTCCGGCTCTCCTTCCGCTTTTGATATGGATGAGGAAGACGAGTATGAGGATGATTTCGTCACCATCCCCAAGGAGAAGTACGACAGCATGATTGAGGATCTGCTGACGATGGCCGAGCTGATCGACATGGTATCGGATATGCGCACCAAGGATGTCCGCGCCATTCAGGAGTTTGGCAAGTTCATCCCCGCTTATGCCGCCTATGAGCGCAATCGTCTTTCCCTGTACCGCGAAGCGGCGAAGGAGGCCGAGTCCATCATCGACCGCTGGGAGGATGAGTTGGACGAGGACGAGGACTACGAGCCGGACGAGTATTTCTCCGACTGATTGCGCATCAAGTCTCGCAGAAAGGAGGGAGTCCCCATACAGCTTGATCACATTTACACCGGCGATTGTCTTGAAGTCCTCAAAACGCTGCCCGATGAAAGCGTCCATTGCTGCATCACCTCCCCGCCGTATTACGCGCTGCGCGATTACGGTGTGGACGGGCAGATCGGCAGAGAGGCAACGCCAAAGGAATACATCTCGCGCCTGACGGAAGTGTTCACCGAAGTCAGGCGCGTACTGCGCTCAGACGGGACGCTCTGGCTTAACATCTCCGACACCTATGCCGGGAAAGGCAATCAGGGCGGCTATGTGGACGCAAAAAATCCCAAGGGCAGAAATGGTCAGGCTGTGGCTCTTAACTACAAGGTTGAGGGCTGCAAGCCCAAGGACATGATCGGCATCCCGTGGATGCTGGCCTTTTCGCTCCGCGACTCCGGCTGGTATTTGCGCAATGACATTATCTGGATAAAAGAAAACCCGATGCCGGAGAGTGTCAAAGACCGCTGCACCCGCTGCTATGAACACATCTTCCTGTTCTCAAAGTCACGGAAGTATTTCTTTGACTACCGGGCAATCTCCGAGCCGATTGCTCCCGGAACAGCGAGCAGGCTCAAGCGTGGGGTCAAGGGAAGCAACAAATACGGGGAACCTATCCCCGGACAGGTAAAGCAGCAAACCATCAATCTTTGCCGGGAACATGGCGAGATCACCGATGACATGATAAACCCGCTGCGCAACAAGCGGGATGTCTGGATTATCAACACTGTCCCCTTCAAAGGCGGTCACTATGCCGCATACCCGCCTAAACTGGTTGAAACCTGTCTGCTTGCCGGATGCCCGAAAGACGGCGTTGTCCTTGATCCCTTCATGGGAAGCGGCACAACCGGCATGGTCGCAAAGCAGCTTGACCGTCACTATGTCGGGATCGAGTTAAATCCTGAATATAAAGAACTTGCCGAGGCGCGGATTGGAGGTGAAATTTGATGCCTCATGATGAATTGAAGCCAAAAGACCGGGTTGTCCTGCGGATGACCAGAGACGGCGCTGTGGAAGAAAACCTTACCGAAGGCACCTCAGAAAAAGTGTCAAAACGGCTTGAGGACGCCCAGCTTGTCGCGCCCCATGACACGGAAACCGGCGATATTGCCGAAGAGGTCAAGAAGCGGCGGCAGCTTCGTCCTGATGAGCTGGAAGACGCAGTGAGTCAGGCTCAAGCCGAAACACAGTCCGCAGATGCGGCGCAAGAGTACAATCCGGGCGATCTACCCGTCAGCGATGATCCCACATCTCACACTCTGCACTCTGAGACATACCGCACCCATTCCGTTGACTACGGAAAAGCATTTGCCGATACCGCTGTTACCGGTAAGGTCAGCAGACCTCGCGCTGAAAGGCAGATTGATGGAGAGTCCGTTCTGGAAAGAGCGGCGGAAACCTCCGCAGAGATGCCGGACCTTGACGGCGATGCCCCAGCTTCCCGGCGGATTGAACGGTTGGAGCGAAAATCTCAGAAGGCGCATGAGCGTCTGGATGCCGCCCGTGAGAAGCTGCCCACCAAGAAGGTGTTGAAAAAAGAGCGCGTCTTTGACGAGGAAACCGGTAAAGGCAAAACCCGCCTCTACTTTGAAGACGAGCTGAAAGTCCCCAAGGGACAGAGCAAATTGCAGTTTGAGGCAGACAAGACCGTCCGCAAGGTCGGCGATACGCTTGCCTCTGGCATCCACGGCAAAATCCATGAGGTGGAGCAGGAAAACTCCGGTGTAGAAGCTGCCCATAAGACAGAGATTGCCGCCGAGTCCGTTGTCCGCCACTACCAGCATCATACAGAGCGCAGTGCAAACAAGCCGTTCGAGAAGGTGTCCAAGCTGGAGCAGAAGGCCGAGGCCGCTGACCGGAAGCTCCATTTTGAGAAGACGGTCGCCGAAAATCCTGAGATGAAGGCTTCCCGAGCCAATATGAATAAGCACTACCAGAAGCAGCACATCAAGAAGGAATATGCTGCGGCTCGCAAGGCAGGGACGCAAACGGCCTCCACCGCCACCAAGTCCACCGGTAAAACCATCCGAGAGAAAGCGTCGGATAAGGTAAAGGACTTTATCGTCAAGAACAAAAAGGTCTTTGCTTGGCTGGGAGCTGGCTTGATGATTCTGATCCTGTTGTCTGCTGGGATTAGCTCCTGCACGGCAATGTTCACCTCTACCACCTCGTCTGTCATCGCCACTTCCTACCTCAGTGAGGACGATGCCATGACCGGCGCGGAGGCGCAGTATTGTCAGATGGAGGCCGAGCTGCAATCGTATCTGGACAACTACGAAAGCACACACGACTACGACGAGTACCACTTTGACCTCGACGCGATTGAGCACGATCCCTATGTGCTCATTTCCATTCTCTCCGCCTTCAATGAAGGAGAGTTCACTCTGGACGAAGTTCAGGGGCTTCTTCAAACGCTCTTTGACCGGCAATACATCCTCACCGAAGATGTGGAGGTTGAGGTACGCTACCGGACAGAGACCCGTACCGGGACAACGACTGTCACCGATCCCGAAACCGGCGAGACCAGCACGGAAACTTACACCTATGAGGTCGAAGTGCCGTATAACTACTACATCTGTACTGTCACGCTGGAAAACTTTGACCTCTCCCATTTACCGGTCTACATCATGAATGAAGACCAGCTCTCCATGTACTCAGCCTATATGTCAACTCTGGGCAACCGTGAGGATTTGTTCCCCGGCTCCGGCTATGTGGACAAGTACATTGAAAACCCACCCGATGACTACACGGTCAATGCGGCGTATCTGACGGACGAGAAGTTCGCAACTCTCATCGCAGAGGCAGAAAAATATCTCGGCTACCCGTATGTTTGGGGCGGTTCAAACCCGTCCACTTCCTTTGACTGTTCGGGATTCGTCAGCTATGTCCTCACAAACAGCGGACTTGTCAACACCGGACGGCTGGGTGCGCAGGGGCTTTACAATGTCTGTTCGCCTGTTTCCAGCGCCGATGTGAAGCCGGGGGATCTCGTCTTCTTTGTCGGCACTTATGACACACCGGGCGTTTCCCATGTGGGCATCTATGTGGGCGACAATGTGATGTTGCACTGCGGCGATCCCATCCAGTACACATCCATCAACACTTCCTACTGGCAGTCTCACTTTTATGCCTTTGGAAGACCCAACTATTAACTGAAAGGAGCGTTTTTATGAACCCGAAATATCAGAAGGTTTGCGCGGAAATCACCAAAACCGAGAAGAAGGTCGAGGACCTGCAGGGGCAGCTCAAGGAGCTTTACGACAAGAAAACCGAGCTGGAAAACCTTGAAATCGTCAACACCGTCCGTGCAATGGTCATGGACAAGGATCAGATCATGGCCTTCCTCGCTGCGATGAAGGACGGCAAGGCGGAAAAGCCTATCACTACCCAGCAGGAGGTGACGGACAATGACTAAGAGAAAAGGAATCCGCCTTCTGGCGGCGCTTGCACTGTGCTTCACGCTTTGTATCTCGTTCACTGTATCCGCATTCGCCTATGCGGATGACACCGAGCAGGAGCTTCCGGTCACGGAGGCAACCCAGCCCGAGGCAACACCGGAAACCGCAGCACCCGAAGAGCCTGAACCGTATGAGGGCGAGCCGATTGACGGTGAAGGCAACGCTTATACCCGCGATCTGCTCTATGACAAGGCGACGAATAAGCAGTTCATCACGGTGCAGACCAAGACCGGCAACACCTTCTATGTCGTGATCGATTACGATGCGCCCATCAACGAGGAAGAGGAACAGTACCAGACCTATTTCCTCAACATGGTGGACGAGGCCGATCTGCTTGCCCTGTTGGATGAGGAAACGGCATCTTCGCTTACTACCTGTAACTGCGATACCCGCTGCGAGGCCGGAGCTGTCAATACGGAATGCCCAGTCTGCAAAACAAACATGAGCGAGTGTACCGGCGCTGTACCTGAGCCGGAAGAGCCGGTCGAGGGCGAGGAAACCGAGGTGCCCGAAGAGCCGGAAAACGCTTCCCCGAACATTGCCCTGATCATCGGTATCATCGCGCTGGTCGGCATCGGCGGTGGTGCATATTACTACTTCAAGTTCGTGCGCGGCAAGAAGCAGAAGGACGAGGATCTGGATTTCTTCGATGACGAGGGTTATGAGGAAGAGCCGTATATCAACGAGGACGAAGAGACTGTCATTGCAGATGATGAGGATGACGAGGCTGAAACCAGAGAAACGGAGGAAACGATTTGATCTTAGTGATTGCGGAAAAACCAAGTGTTGGAGCCGCTATCGGGAAGGTGCTGGGCGCTTCTTCCCGTAGGGACGGCTATCTCGAAGGAAACAACTACATCGTCTCATGGTGCGTCGGTCATCTTGTGGGGCTTGCGGACGCAAGCTCCTACGATGAGCGCTTTGCCAAATGGCGGTACAGCGATCTCCCCATCGTCCCGGAGGAATGGCTGTTTGAAGTCCCGAAGGACAAGCAGAAGCAGTTCAAAGTGCTGTGCGACCTCATGCGCGATAAGCGTGTAACCGAGCTTGTCTGCGCCACCGATGCGGGGCGCGAGGGCGAGCTGATTTTCCGGTTGGTCTACAAGAAAGCCGGTTGCACGAAGCCTTTCAAGCGCCTGTGGATCAGCTCGTTGGAAGACAGCGCAATCCGGGAGGGCTTTGCCCATCTGCGAGACAGCGGCGACTATGACCGGCTCTATGAAGCCGCGCTTGCCCGTTCCAAGGCAGATTGGATTGTCGGCATCAACGGCACAAGGCTGTTCTCGACACTCTATCATAAGAAGCTGGTGGTCGGGCGCGTCCAAACGCCTACGCTGGCAATGCTGGTGGAGCGTGAAGGCAAAATCACAACCTTCCACAAGGAGAAATACTTCAATGTCCATATCAGCAAAGACAGCCTGACGGCGGACATGGAAAAGGTCAAAACCGAAGACGAGGCGAAGGCGATTGCGGCGGCTTGCAATAAAAAGCAAGCCGTCGTTTCTTCTCTCAAGAAGGAGACGAAGACGGTCAACCCGCCGAGGCTCTATGATCTGACCACCTTGCAGCGGGAAGCCAACCGCTACTATGGCTTTACCGCCCAGCAGACGCTCGATTTGGTGCAGTCCCTCTATGAGAAAAAGCTGCTTACCTATCCCCGAACGGACAGTCAGTTCATCACTGAGGATATGGAGAGCACCGCCCGTCAGGTGATCGGTATTGTCTCCCGCAAGCTGCCGCTCTCCGAGGGTATCACTCATGAGCCGGACATTGGGCGAATTACCAACAACGCCAAGGTCACTGACCATCATGCCATTATCCCCACCGTCCAGCTTGAAAAGCAGGATCTCGGCGAGCTGCCGGAGTCGGAGCAGAAAATCATCCGGCTTGTCGCCATGCGCCTTCTGAGCGCTACCAGTGAGAAGCACATCTATGATGAGACTTCGGTTACGCTCACCTGTGAGGGTTACGAGTTCAAGGCAAAGGGCAAAACGGTCGTGCAGGATGGATGGAAAGCCATTGAGCGCCACTTCAAGGAAACACTCAAGAGCAAGGAAAAGGACGAGCCGGAGCGCTCACTGCCTTCTCTGAATGAGAAAGATATTCTCTCTTTTGTCGATGCCAGCGTTACCGAGCACTATACATCCCCGCCGAAGCCCTACACCGAAGACTCCCTTCTGTCGGCAATGGAAACTGCGGGAAACGCTGAGTTCGACGATGATACCGAAAAGAATGGGCTTGGCACTCCCGCCACCCGCGCCGGTATCATCGAAAAGCTGGTCAAAGGCGGCTTCGTTGAGCGCAAGGGCAAATCTCTCGTGCCTACAAAGGATGGCAACAACCTTGTATGCGTCCTGCCCGAACAGATCACTTCTCCTTCCATGACGGCAGAATGGGAAAATACCCTGATGCAGATTGAGCGCGGCAATGCGGATTCGAACAAGTTCCTTTCCGGCATTGTGGGGATGACCTCCGAGCTGGTCAAAGCCTATCCTTTCCTCTCGGACTCCGAGGCAAACCGCTTCGATACCGGCAGAGAGTCCATCGGCAAATGCCCGCGCTGCGGCTCGCCGGTCTATGTAGGCAAGGGAAACTACTACTGCTCGAACAAGGAATGCTCCTTCTGTATGTGGGAGGATAACAAGTTCTTTACGAGTAAGAAAAAGAAGCTGACCAAGAAAATCGCCGCCGAACTGCTGGACAAGGGTTGGTGCAGAGTGACCGGGCTTTATACGCCAAAGCGCCCGCAGCTCTATGATGCGGTGATCCGTCTGGATGATACAGGCGGCAAGTATGTCAGCTTCAAGATGGAGTTCGACCGATGACGCGCCCGCGATATATTGCCTCATGCAGCGGAGGCAAGGACAGCGTAGCAACAATTCTTCTTGCTGCGGAGAAAAACGAGCCGTTGGATGAGGTCATTTACAGTGAGGTGATGTTCGATCAGGAGATCAGTGGAGAAGTCCCGGAGCATCGGGACTTTATCCACCAAAAGCTCAAACGGTTCGTTGAAAATGAACTCGGATGCAAATTCACGGTTCTGCGAAGTGACAAAACTTACGATGATGTGTTCCATCACATTATCACAAGAGGACCTTATGAAGGGCTGATTCGAGGTTTTGTCTGGCCGGGAAAGTGCGCGGTAAATCGGGACTGTAAAATGCCTCCGCTCCGCAAGTACCATAAGGCTCAACCTGATGACACCCGTAGCTATGTAGGTATTGCATTGGACGAGCCAAAGCGTCTTGCCAGACTGAATAAGGAGAAGGACATCAGCCTTCTTGCAAAGTATGGCATGACGGAAGCGGATGCTTGGCGGCTGTGCGAGAAATACGATATGCTCTCGCCCTGTTATCAACATTCCAAACGCAACGGTTGTTGGTTCTGCCCGAACGCATCGACTTCTGAGCTTTCCCACATGGTCAACCGTCACCCTGACTTATTTGAGAAGTTGATTGAATGGGAACATACAGATAATTTGTATCATCGCAGATTGACCAGAACGGAAACTCCGTCTGAGATCAAAGCCCGTCTTTCGGGCAAATCTCAGCCGGAGTTTTCTATTTCAAATCAGTAAGATTGGAGGTTAGAAATGGCTGAAAACAGAAACGCCCAGCAAGTCCGGGAAATCACCGACAAGCTGGAACAGGGACTCAAGGAACTGTTTGAATCCGAACGCTTCAAAGAGTACCTGAAAACGATGTCCAAGTTCTACAACTACTCGTTTAACAATACGCTTCTCATCGCCATGCAGAAGCCAGATGCGACGCTGATCGCCGGTTACACGGCATGGCAGCGCAACTTCGACCGCCATGTGATGAAGGGCGAAAAGGGTATCAAAATCCTTGCTCCTGCGCCCTACAAGGTGCAGGAAGAGCGGGAAAAACTCGACCCAGCAACGCAGAAGCCCGTTCTCGACAAAGACGGCAAGCCGGTCACTGAGACGGTTGAAGTGACCCGCCCCGCCTTCAAGGTGGTGAGCGTCTTCGATGTGTCCCAGACGGACGGCAAAGAGCTTCCCGATATTGCCGTAGACGAGCTGACAGGCAGCGTGGAAAACTACGCCGCCTTTTTTGATGCTCTCAAAGAGCTGTCTCCGGTCCCCATTGCCTTTGAAAACATCACCGATGGCGCAAAAGGCTACTTCTCTCATGTAGAAAACCGCATTGCCATTCAGGAGGGTATGAGTGAAATCCAGACCATCAAGACGGCGATCCACGAGATTGCCCATGCCAAGCTCCATGCCGTCACTCCGGGCGAAAAGGTTGCTCCCGAGGACAAGAAAGACCGGCGCACTAAGGAGGTCGAGGCAGAAAGCGTCGCCTATACCGTCTGCCAGCGGTACGGCATTGAAACCTCTGATTATTCTTTCGGCTATATCGCCGGTTGGTCCTCCGACAAGGAGACCAAGGAGCTGAAAGGCTCGCTGGAAACCATCCGCAAAACGGCGGCTGAGATGATCACCGGTATTGATGAAAAGCTCAAAGAGCGGCTTGCCGTGAAGGAACAGGAAGCCCCTACGCCGCTGCGGGATGCGGTGATTCCGGTTTACCGAGAAGCTGCGATGTATGCCTTTGAAGCCGGTGAGCTGGATGCTTACCGCACCTCGATGCAAGCCAACATGGACTGTAAAGAGGCGATTGAGCAGACCATCAACGACTACTACGGCAACAACCGACTTGCGGCGGAGTCCGCCGTTAAGAGCATCCTTGAGAAATTCTCGCCTGAGCGCGTCGCCTATGTCCTCGCGCAAACCATCCAGCAGAAAGACCATGACGGGCGCATTTCCCCAGACTGCAAGGAATGGGCAAAGGGCATGGATGGCAGCCCGGATCATGCAGCTCAACTCATTATTGACAGTGTAAATCCGGGGCTGGTCAGCCTTTTCACCGAAGAGTTTGTCCGGCAGACTGCCATCAGCAGAACTCAGGAGCAGGCACCGGCTGAACAGAGCGAATCGGCTGTGCCGGAGAAGGCTCCCGAAGCTCCGGCTCCCAAAGAGCCGGAACAGGCGGTACCGGTGAAGCATCGCCTCACACCGGAGGAAAAGAAAATCAAGGAAGCCGTCATGGACACGCTCAAAGCGCAGATCTCCGGTCGCAACGACGGGATGCTGGCTACTTACCGTTCGTCCAATCAGTCCTTTAAGGTGATGATGGAGTACAAGGTCAGGATTGAGGGCAACACCGTTACCCGGGATGGCGAGCCGATGTTCGCCATTCACCGCCGCCATTCTGCGAAGAAGGTACAGGGCTGCTACCGCGAGCTGACACCGACGCTTGAATATATCGGCAAAGAGAAGACTCAGGAAGCAGCGCGGGAAAAGCCTTCTATCCGAGAACAGCTCCGCGCTGCGGCAAAGAGCCAGCCTGAGCGGAAAACGCCGGTCAAGCAGAAGTCCCGCGATGTCGGTTTGGAGTGATGCCTATGAAGTTTGAAAACATCAATCTTGTGGATGCCCTTCGCCGGATTATGGACATCCATACCCAGAACTACAAAGAGGATTTTGAGCTGGACGCCGGGTTGCTTCACAGCCTTGCCGGTTCCCAATCCCCCGAGGACAAGCACCTTCTCTGGATGTCCCGTCCGAACGGCACTTACCTCCTGCCTGAGCGTGAAGTCTATGTGAAGGATTCCTACGAAAACAAAGTGTGGGAGTTTTACCATGAGCAAACCCGCGATCCCATCCTTGCCTATGCAGTCGAGATCAAGGGCGTAGAGGGCGATACCATCAGAGGCAACCTCATTGAGCTGGACTATGCCGCTCATGTGGAGAGGATGCAAAAGCTCACCGTTCCGGTTGAGACAGTGGCAGTCACCTTTAAGGACGATGCCACCTTTTATCTGCCTTTCCGCAGCTACCGGCGCGGAGCGATCCCGCTGAAAGAAAAGCACGGCGAGGTCGTGTCGGTGAGTTATCTGCCTGAGAATGCGGTTGAGCTTGACATGATTCTCCGCCGTGAGCGCTTCAAAACGAGCTTCCATGCGAAAACTGGCAGTATTGAGGATCACATTCACAAGCTTGCCGTTCAGCATGGCGTGACCGAAAAGCTTGGCATATTGCCCCTTGAAGCGCAGACCGCTTACAACGCCGTCAAGGAAGCCCATCCCGAAGCGATTGTCTGCTTTGCCCAGAACGGCTACTTCGAGATTTACGGGGAAGATGCGAAGAAGGCAGCGCCCGCGCTCGGGTCGAAGCTTCTGATGAAAGAGCTGGAAGGCGGCGGACAGGTTGCCGTGACCGGCTTTCGGGAAGATCAGTGGGTTGCCAAGGCAAAGGCTCTGTGGGGACAAGGCAACGATGTCCTTGTTACGCAGCCCGGTGAAGACGGCAGACAGGAAACCGTCAAACACCTTCTCGCTGAGGATTACATCCCTGTCGGCATGGTAATGGAAATGGACGGCAAAACCGTCCGCGTTGACAAAGTGGATTTTCCAAATGAAGAAGTTAGCCTGACTGACATCACGGACAGGAAGAATCCCGTTCCATTCCATGAGCGGCTGTCTATTGTCCGTTCCTATGTGGAGGACGCTCCGGCAGAAAGCCTCTGGAAAGCAATGGATCGCAGAGAGCATCCCTCTCAGAAGAAGACTTCTGTCCTAGCAAAGCTCAAAGAACACGCCCAGACTGCGCCGGACAAAGGTGCTAAAAAGCCTGAGCAAACAAAGAAACCGAAATCAAAAGAAATGGAGATGTGATTATGTTTTTTACCGTGGAAGAGACAAATCTGATGTGTTGCTTCGACACTTCCAGCCGCAAGAGGCTGATTGCTGAAATGAAGTCGCTGCCCATCAACGAGCTGGACGACGAGATGGCGGAGCTGCTTTTTCATACCGTTCGGAAGCTTGAGGGGATCACCGACGAGGCGTTTGCCCAGCTCTACATCGCGCCGGACAGCATGATGGACGATTGAAAGGAGGGTGCCTATGCCCGTATTGGATGGCAGTTTTGAAGCCTTCGTGACCAATCTTGGCAAGTACAACGAAGGCGAGCTTGTCGGTGAATGGGTTCATTTCCCGACCACCGAAGAGGAAATGAAGAAGGTTTTCGAGCGGATCGGTATCGGCTCAAAGGATGAGTTCGGTCAGGTCTATGAGGAATGGTTTATCACGGATTATGACTGCTCCATTCATGGAGTCAGCAATCTCCTTGGCGAATACGAAAACCTCGATAAGCTCAACTACCTCGCCGCCCGGCTGGATGAGATGTCCCGCTCTGAGCTTGAGCATTTCGTGGCAATCATGGATAGCGGCTGCGATGAAGTAAATGACCTCGACGATCTGATCAACCTGACCTACAATCTCGACAACTATGATTTTATCCCCGACATCAAGGACTATGACGATCTCGGTCGCTACTACTTCTTTGAGGGTGGGTACAACATCGACAACAAGTTCGGCAGCTTTGTGGATTACATTGACTTTGAGCGGTACGGCGAAGACTGCGCAATCAATGAAGGCGGCACACTGACCGACGCCGGGTACATCCGTCCTACCGGCGATAGCTGGAACCGCTACTTTGACGGGACGCTTGAGGATATTCCCGACGAGTACCGCGTCACCGGAAGCGGCGAAGAATTGGAGCAGCCGAGCACGATCACTGTGCTGGTGGTTGAGCCGGACAAGAAGCCCTATGTGAAAGAAATCCCTTCCAGCCTCGAGTCCTTACAGCATGAGGTTGGCGGGGACATTGAGGCGGTCTATCCCTTTGAAGAGCCGGTTGCCATTGTCTGCAATGAAGAAGGCAAGATGAACGGGCTGCCTCTCAACCGCGCTCTGCGGGATGACAGCGGTGAAATCTATGATATTGTTGCCGGTACCTTCCTTGTTACGGGTCTGACGGATGACAGCTTCGGCTCGCTTTCGCCGGATTTGCTGCGGCAGTTTATGACTGAGTTCAAAATGCCGGAGCAGTTTGCCAAAATCGGAGACAGGATTGTTGCTATCCCGATGATTTCCGAAGGACAGCAAAAACAGACGGTTCTTGAAGAGAAAAGCTCCATTGTCAATGAAAACACCTCCGGCATGGCGGTGGATGGTCATATCGGCACATGGCACACGATTGACCATAAGGAGATCGATGGCCACACCTTTTGGCTGATGGAGCATGATACCTTCGGGGACGATGCCTCCTGTATCATTGTCGATGAGCGCGGCGAGCTGGTACTGTCCCATATCTATGACGGTTTCGATGAGACCGCAGTCAATCTGCTCCGTCAGGAGGTCATGCCGGTCGAGAAGATGCCGGATGACAGCATCAGCATCGAGGAAATGAAGCAGTACGGCTACAAATGGGGCGGGATGCTGCCCATGCGGGAAGAGGCTGCGGCGGAGGTCATGAAGTCGTGCCAGATTTACCGGCTGTACGGCGACGATACCGAGGGGCTGGTTCTGGACGCTAAGGAGATCAGGGAACACGCCGCCAAAGGCGGTATCTTCGGTGTGGAGAAAGCGGATTGGGTGGCCGAGCTGGAAAAGCAGAATCCACTCAAAGCCGCTGAAATGTCGCTTGAGGATGACTACGGCATGATTGACGGTATCATCAACAACGGTTCCAAAGAGAAGGAAAGCAGCGAAAAGCGAGAGAAGTCTTCCATCATGGACAGGCTGAAAGCGGCAAAGACCGAGCCTCCGAAGGAGAAGGCTGCGCCGGTAAAGGAGCGCAAGCCTGACCGTGACTTATGAGCCGAAGTGCAAAATGGAAGCAGGAGTGGGCATTCTTCTTAGATACGGACGGACGGCGTAAATATAGCGAGGTCTGCCGACGCTGCATTCATGACTGCAAACAGAGTTTTCGCGCTGTGATCCTCGCTTGTCCGCACTATATCTCAAAGCGGTCGGAGGAAGCGATTTACTGTCAGGATAAAGGTCGAAAATGACGGTTTTTAGCCTCCCAGAGCCGCGCGAAAATGTAGCCCCGTATGTTTTCTCATGTGGCAGTCAAGCGCCGCCAATGTGAGAATAAAGGTCGGTTTTCAGCCATAATCTTATTACTGCAAAGAGCCTCGGTCGATGCCCGTTTGGGTGTCGGCTGAGGCTTTTTTTGTGTCTTTTTCGTAAATAATTCCCAGAAATCTAACGCTAATCCATAGTCAGTGCATTAGCGTTTCTGTATAGATGTGTCGCTAATCCATATACTTATTATTAGATACATGGAAAGGGACATGGTATGTGTCATGATCGATAATAGAATAGGCAAGCGAATAAAGCAATGCCGTGAGCGTCTTGGACTGACGCAGGAACAATTTGCCGAAAAGACCGGCTTTACAGCAAACTACATTTCTACCCTTGAGCGCGGGGCATCCTTCCCACGCTGCGAAAAACTGATCACCCTGCTCAATGCACTTGAGGTTTCAGCGGATGCAATCTTCTGTGATGTGGTTGACCATTCTACGAAGTACAAGGCGAATAAGCTCTCCGAAGAGCTTGAGACCTTGCCTCTTGATGCCCAGAAGCGGATCATTCAGATGGTAGAATTGATGATTGAGCAGGAAAAGAACAACAGCAAATGACTTCCTTCAACGAACTACGCAATTTATTGTGTGGTTCGTTTTTTTCTGACATCAATCGACACAATTCTTCACAATCATGTGCTATACTATGTATAAGCGAATGAGATACACGCGCTAATACATAGATGGAGAAAAAAAGATGAAAGTGAAGAAATGTGCTTTTACCGGTCATAGACCACAAAGTCTTCCGTTCGGCTTTAACGAATCGGATGAACGCTGCATTGCCCTCAAGCAAACGCTCCGTGCAGAGATTATCAGGCTCATCGAACAGGAAGGCGTTACCCATTTCATCAGCGGCATGGCACTCGGCGTTGATATATACGCAGCGGAAATTGTACTTGGTCTTAAATCAAACTATGAAGGCATTACTCTTGAAAGCGCAATTCCTTGTGAAAGTCAGGCTGAGAAGTGGACTGAGGAACAGAGAGACCGCTATTTCGATATTGCCTCCAAGTGCGACAAGGAGACATTGATCCAGCATCACTACACCCCTGACTGTATGCACAAGAGAAACCGCTACATGGTGGATCAGGCAGACTTCATCATAGCTGTATGGGACGGCAGACCAAGCGGGACGGGCAAGACAGTCCAGTATGCCCAGCGGCAAGGCAAGCCGGTCACAATTATCAATCCGAAAACGATGTCTGTTGACTGAGAAAAAGTCTCAAACGCGCCTTTTGGTTGCGTTTGAGGCTTTTTCTTATAGCCCAACATGTATGACTCCGTTACAGGCTTCCGTCGCCTTTGTTCCCGCCGAACTCACAGCCATGCACATGACCATGACCATAATACCATCGCCCATAGCGATAGCCATAATGGGGAGGACAGTTCGCACAATCGCCGGTACAATGTCCCGGATGAGAAGCGTGAGAGGATGAGAGTGCATCAGCAATTCCAATTCCTGCGAAAAACTTTGTAAAGAAGCCGATTTTAGGGTCAGAAGCAACCGGCTCATCGAAGAACTCTTCCTCGACAGTCTCATCATCAATTTCTTCGTCCTCGTCATCTTCAAAGAGGCTTATCTTGTTCCTCGCAGCTACTCTTTCAAGGACTTCATCATCGACTGCACCGTAAAGGTCTTCTAATTGCTCCTTTGTGAATCTGCATTTCGAGGAATCAAGAAGTACATTCATAGCTTCTGTGTTGCAGCATCCGGATAGGTCATAAATCTCTTCCGGTGTAAACTGAACTCCATACGCCACTGCTTTTTTGATGAGACGGGATGCAGCCTTTTCGTCCATGTATTCCTGAGCAACCTCGGCAACCTCTGAGGATGCGCCATAAGAAGTTAGGGATGACATCCGGCTGATCTGTGTACTCGTAGCCCAGTCGTAGAACTTTTCGTAATATTGATCCCAGTCCAAGTCTGACTCCTTTCGAGTGATTGCTCTAATAATATTCCTTGAGTTTTTTCGCTTTTGATGGATGTCTTAGTTTGCGGAGTGCTTTCCCCTCGATTTGACGGATTCTCTCACGGGTGACATTAAACTCAGCGCCCACTTCTTCAAGTGTTCGTTCGTGTCCATCGAACCCATATCTTAAACGGAGAACTCTTTCCTCTTTTGGTGTTAGTTTGCTTAGAACAGAAGCGACTTCCTCTTTAAGAGCATTCTTTTGAACAGTGGACAGTGCATCTTCATCAGAGAGAATGGTTTCTTCGGAGAGATTGCTTAATAATGTGTCAATAAGTGTGTCTCTGGGAGTGTCTTCCTCATCGTAATTCTCAAATAATTCAAGAAGATCCTCAATTTGGGCATCGGGTATCATTTGGTCAAGGATCTTTTTTGCTTCATCCGGAGAGCATTCGATTTTTTCTTGAACCATCGAAATGGCATAAGCGCATTCATTCAACCGCTCACAACCTATGCAATCGTGCGCTTTCAGCACGGGGTACATAGCGAAATATCCCTCTTTCTGGTGAACGGGATAATAAATTAAAGGTCGCTGTGTACTTTGTACACGAGAAATGTTTTGAATCATCCAGAGAGATGCGTATGAAGCAAACGCTCCTGATGTATCGGGATCATATTTATCAACCGCAATTACAAGCCCAATACAAGCATATCCTATGGCATCTTCTATGTCCATATCATATGTTTCCGCTCTCTGCAATGCCACTCGCAAAGCTAATCTCAAGTGCATTTCAATCATCCGTTCTCGTGCATATGCATTGCCATCAACAATTTGATATTTGAGTTGCCTGATTTCCCCCCTTTGTGGAGGTATCACCATTCTCACATAAGTTACGAAGGATTCAAGAGAAGGACTCAGTTCGATGATGCGAGTATATACTGCATCATAATCACTCTGTGCAAAATCATCGAAATCATCTTCATCGGAAGGAACATTACGAGTAGGTGCTTCGCTATAAACGAGGATTCCGCGAGTTGTAATAGAGTTGCTGAGCCAATCAAAGTCTTGAATAGGGAGGGAATATTCGTCAGCACAGTCCATGATATTATCAAATGTCACATAGCCCTGCTTTTCGGCAAGCTCTATCAGTTTTTCATATGCCGTTTGACGGTTTTCCATCCCTATTCACCACATTTCACTTAGAACAAAGCTTCAAAATATCGTCACTTGATATTTCATCGTTGAACTTCTCTTGAAACTCTTCAATAAAGTCATAAAGTCTTGTTACATACTCATCCGGCGATGATACTCCCTCAATAAGTTTTTCATAAAGAACATCTACGCCGCCGCGAACATAACTGTCAAAACGAGCTTCATCATCGGGATTTTCTCCCATGTGCTTAAACGCCTTGTCGATTCGCTCATCTTCGTTAGGCTCATAATCTTTGTCAAGCAACATGATCAATCTAAAATTGAATTGGAGTTCTTCCTGAGAATAGATAACACGATCGCCCATAACATTTTGGTTGTAGACCTGATTTGTCTCAGGATTCCGAGTATCATCTTGCTCGGCAGTTCTGCCATAGAGGAAACCGACTAACGGAGCATTTGCGTACACATCAACATTCCGATCAAATAACTTGGCTTTACTGTTGCTGTCAAAGACGCTTGTTAAAGCATCTACACGAACAGCATGTCTGCCACGAAAGCGATATTGTTTATCAAACATTTGCCCACCCCCTTACACCAACACAGTTTCAAATTCGTTTTTCTTATCAAAGTAATGCCGACAGCCGATCTTGTCGCCCATGTACTCTTCTGCAAGTTCACCATCAGTATCCTTGATAAAGATAATAACCTGCTCCGCTGTATTGGGAAGCGCCTCACAAACAGTCTTGATACGCCGCTTATCGAAAGCAGATAGGGGAGCATCCATCACCAGAGGATAAGGTTCAGAAGACAGGAGCTTGGCATCATCATCCGAAGCGTTTCTGTTATCACGAGCCATCTTTATAATGCCGGTGATGAAGGCAAAAATTACCGAGATGCTTTGAGCGGTGGATGTTTCGACATCCCCATCATAGTCATTTGCATATACAGAAATATGATATTTCTCATCAATGGTTAAGTATAATCCACCTTCATAAATCTGCTTGAATATTTCGTTGATGGTAGTCTCCAATTTGCTGCGGATTTCAGCCTCGCTGGTGGCATAAACTTCAAGAAGTTCTTGGTAAATGCGTTCGGCGTATGCTTTGTAGATCTCAATCTTCTTGTTTTTATCATCCAACAAGGTAAGATTACGACGCTCTGTGTCTGCTCGTTCAGCCTCAGACTCATAACCGCCTTTTCTTAAAAGGATACGGTCCTTTTCGGCTCCACTTTCTCTGATAACTTTGTCGCACAGTTGAATCTCACTGTTGATTGCCCGGACTTTGCTCCGAACATCTCCACCGCTAAGTTTCCCTTCGATAGTATGTAGTTCATCTTGAAGATCAGTGACTTCTTCATCCTGCTGGCTTATCACAGCAAGATTATCACTTATATGGGAAAACAAATCCTGCTGAGCGTTGGCACGGCGCTTAGCTTCCTTTTTGAAGTCGCTAATCATATTGCTGATGGACTGAGGGGGCAAAAAGTCGATAAGCGCCTTAACTTTAGTGTATGGCACTGAGCCTTCATCCAAATGTGTCCCGCAAATACAGACTTTCTGGTTCAGCAAATATTCAATAGTCTTTGCGTGCATATACGGAATGTCCTTGCCAGTGAAGTCTCTGTCGGACAGAAGCTCAAGTGCGCGAGACATCAGTGCAACCGAGAAGAAGGAACTCATGTTGCTGTTAAAGTCCTTGCAAATTGCTTTAACAACATTTGCTTTAGAGTCCTTCGCTCTTGCTATCTTTTGGATAAGCCGTTCCTTTTGGCGTTGTAATTCTTCACCTTCTGCGTACTGCTTGATTTCCTCAGTCTTTTCAGTCTTCCGCGCACTTGCTTGCTCGATTTGACTTTCCAGTTCTTCCAATCTTGCATCAATTTTAGCTATTTCAGATTTGCATCGTTCGATAGTCTGAGTGTACTCTTGTATTTTTGAGTTGCTGTGGGAGTCATAGCTACTCTCATAACTGCCGATAACGCCAAGTCTGGATTTCGGATTAAAATGCTGAATAGCACTGTACATAGCATTCAATCCAAGAAGCCCTTTTACTGCTTCTGCAAAGTCAGTGGCTTTCTTTCCGGTTGAAATGTCTTTACTCATCTTCTCGATTCTTTCGCCGTCAAAGAAGAAATATCTGGACAATTCTTTCGGGAGGATTCCTTTAACTTCACTTTCACATTGCGATTTTTTGACATAGGATGTATTGCCATTTGCGTCTTTAATTGCAATATCGAAGACCGTATTATCGCCCTTGACACGATTTGAGTAGTCTTTACGGTAAGTCTGCTCCCGCATGAGCGTATAATTTACAGTTCCGTGACGCAGCTTGAGAATGACTTGAACTTTGCTTTCTTGACCTGGTTTCATTTCCGCTGCGACAAGTTTGTTAAGCATATTCTTATCGGAAAACTCTGTCTCTCCATACATACACCAAAAGAATGCTTGGGCGAAGGTTGTTTTACCCGTGCCATTTTCACCAATTATGATCGTGACATTTTTCCCGTTATCACCCTGTGCAAAGTCGATGGATTCATGACGGAACTGTCTAAAGTTTTCCAGTGTTATCGATTCGAGTAACATTGCGCTTCCTCCTCGATCTGCTTCTTAATCCATGCGACCATCTGCTGATCGGTCATAGCCCTTGTTTTGAGATTCTGATTTTCTTGAAGGATGATTTTGCGTTTCAGGCGCTCAACAGCCTTCTCGTTTATCTCAATCTGTTCCATACTCGAAACCACCTTCCTCCGATTCTTCGTCGGTAATATGATATGCCTCCTGAATGTCCCAAATCAAGTTGTTTGCGTCCATTGAGTTCTGAGATAAGCGTCCAAATTCTTTTATCCTTGCCAGTTCATTCTTCACAAGGGCTAGATCTCTTTGAGCCTGTTCAGTTGTTAGCGATGACACTGAATCAAGAGGTCGAGGCAAGGTCACAAAGTCATAAATCACGGCATAAGGTTTGTTTGGCGCTTTCCTTAGTACACGCCCCCGACGCTGAATATACTCTTTGGGATTTGTTGTGCTTGCCAAGATAAAAGCAGTCCGAATACCAGGAATATTGACGCCTTCATCCAAGCACTTGATCGCCACTATTGCTTGAAGCCGATCTCCACGCTGGAATTGCTCCTTGATTGCTGCTCTCGTTTCCATATTTTCTCTGGATGTAAATTGAGCTACATCCATACCAAACTCATTGCCGAGAATACGAGTTACTGCCTCGATTTGTCGAATATCTCTTGTATCAGAGGATGTATAATCGGCGTTCTCGTCCAACACATTGGTTGCACCACAGTACACCAGTATATTATTGTCGTGAATATAAGGTCTGATCTCTTCCCTGAGAGCATCAAGCTTTTCAGACGCACCAGCTACAATCCTTGCCCGTTTCAGTGCCAGAATCTCGCCATGCTTGTTGAGTTTATACTTTCCATTTTTACCTTTAATGACGCACTTCGACATTTCATAGGATAATTGCTCATAAGCTGTAAGTTCGTCATCATTTAGGTGAACAACAACAGGATAATATTTATACGGTGTGAGCTTATCTTCTTCTATTGCTCGATCCAAAGAATACTCAATGCACTTTTTCCCAAAGAAGGCATATAGGAGCGCGGTGCCTTCCTCATCGCGATGCCTTTCAAGGGTAGCCGACAGAGCCAACCGGTATGTAAAACGATCGTCTAATAATCTTGCGTAGGAAGCTGCTCCGAAATTATGTGCTTCGTCAACGACAAGCAAGACGGGTGAATGTATTTTACTTATTTGTTCCTGAACATAACTATTCGTGAATGTAGCATTAGTACATACAAAACAGAAGAAACTTTTGTCTACTCGAATCTTCTGGTCCCTCACAGCTTTCGATAATCGTTGTTTCCAGTCTTTCTGTGGTGAGCTGCTATATCCGATGATGGGTTTCATATTAAAGCGGACAATATCTTCTACCCATTGCTCAACAAGATGCTGATAAGGGCAAACGATTACAACTGCAAGTTTGTCGTTCAAGTCTTCGGAAAGCTTTGAAATTGCACCAAGTCCGGTAAATGTCTTGCCTGTACCTGTTGCCATATCAAATATACCGTGATAATTTTCTCCTACCCACGAAGCAATAGCCTCTTTTTGATAATCATGTAAAGAGATATTTTCAGGTATGCGGGGTCCTATGGCTCTCGTTACGATTTCAATATTTCCGTCTTTCAGTGTGCGAATCTTTGAATCTTTCGATGGAAACTGCTCCTTATCCAAGTCAAAGTTTGGCGGGGACCTCCTGTATTTATCAATAAGAGCTTGTGATATGCTGGGAAACTCCAAGACTTTGATGTTAGGTTCACTGTCATTCCAAATAGAGAAAAAAGCGTTCTCTTTTAGCCTTACACGGTCAGTTTCGTTTTGATCGCCCCAGCTTCTAAAAACATCTATTGTTTCGTAATTGATGGACATTGCAGTTGCAGATTCGTTCATCGATCCGGAGAAGGCTACAATATTTCCTTCACCGTCTTCGATAAGTCCCATTTTTTCATGGTACATTCCAATACCGTTTTTTCCCTCTGTGTATGCAATGCGAATGTCCAAAATCCCATCTGCAATCAGGCAAGCAAGAAGATTGAGTCTCTGCATGGAATAGTAATCAACTTGCTCTCCGGTTATTTGGCGCAGAATAGCCCTTTCGATAATGCTGTTGCGTTCTGCATAACCCTTCTGAATGGCTTCTATATCTTCATCAGAGAGGTACGGAGAAGCAACAATCTGTATTTTACCTCCATTTGAAGCCATAGTTGCTATTCCTTTTGTGATCTCTACAAGAGAGGACGAAGAAAAGAAACCGACTGCTCTTTTGTAGACCTTTGCCTGTTCCAGCAATGGGATATAGAACTCTTGAACAACATTGTCTATAAGGGAACGATATTCATTTTTTACACTAACATCCTGTAAGCTCATGATACGATCTCCTTATAGATTATCATTGATGTCATCAAGTGCTTCTCTCAAAACATCAAAGTCCTCGTCAGTTGTAAAGCAGTTCACACTAAACCGTACCGTTCCTGCTGGGAAGGTATTAAGGAACCTATGCGCAGCAGGGGCGCACTGCAATCCAGTACGAACTGAAATGTTTCTTTCGCTGAATAACTGTCCTGCTGTGTCACTGCTTATGTCATTAAGCACACAAGAGACAATTCCGACATAATCTCGTCCGTCACAGTTTCCAACAACAGAAATAAAGTCATATTCGTTCAGGATCTCAATTAGTCTTGCTCTGTTTTTCAACTCTGCTGCGGCAAGATTGTTTATTTCCTGCTGCAATATCCATTTAACTGACGCATTTAGTCCAACTACTCCAATGGTGTTCATCGTACCAAATTCAAATCTCTCTGGTAACGATCCTGGCATATCTTGATTTGCAGAATCGAACCCTGTTCCTCCAAAGAAAACCGGTTCAAGGTCAATGGTTGGTTTCATTACAAACCCTGATATACCAGTCGGACCCAGCAGAGTTTTGTGACCAGCGAATACCGCAAAATCAAAAATGTCTTTCCCAATATCACAGTCAACAAGACCTGCTGTTTGAGCCATATCCAAAAGAGTAAGCGAGTGAAACTCTTTTGCAAGCGTAAATATTTCCTCGACCGGTGCAACTAGACCAATCACATTACTTGCGTGACTGACTATGACTAAATCAGGCTTTGTATTCTCAAACTGAAATCTGATCCGTTGAATATCATAGCAAAGATCCTTGTTTACCGTTAATTCAACTACCTTAACCAAACCCTTCGTTTCATAATGGTGAAGGGTGCGCGTTACCGCATTGTGTTCAAAGGGGCTTATGTATATGTTCCTTGCGCCTTTTTCGATAATTCCCTGAATGATAATGTTCAGAGAGATGGTAGCTGATGGCTCAAAGATAACCTGTTTTGCAGGGCAATGAAGAAGTTGTTGGAGGGCAGCCCTTGTATCGTCAACTATGCTCTTTGCGGAACTTGAAAATCCATAGTTGCCCCGTCCAAAGCTGCCACCGGTATGACGCTGAAACTGATCCATACTCTGATAAACGATTTCAGGTTTCGGGTAAGTAGTTGCAGCATTATCAAAGTAAGCCATCAGCTCACCTCCTTAACATAGTTTTTGCAATATTTCCATGATGATCTGACGCTTTTCCTGTTCCGAAATGGCGTGTCCCATGGAGTCCAACGATTGAGTGATTTGGTTGTAGAGAAGTTTGCCACGATTGCTGTATGCTACTCGTTCAAAACTCTTAGTAGTGGCGGATCCATCAGCATTTACAAATGTTACCTTGTAGTTAGAAGAATCGGCGCTTTCTTGTACAGCTTCGCCTTCATAGCTTTCAGCGGTTTGCTTATATTGTTGGAGTTTGTTGGTGAATGTCTTGCAAGTGCCATCATCCCAGTCTTCAATCCTCAAGCCGGTCGAAGCTTTTGCAAGACGGACAATGAAAGAATCTTCATCGTTCGTGACAGTCCTAAACAAGACAAGGCATTTATCCGTGCCATCAGCAAAGATATGATTGAATACGGAAGGACTTAGCGAGTCACACCACTCCTTAATGGTAGATGCTAAGGACATTTTATTAGCCTGTGGCTCGTTCTGAGGCAGCATGAAAATCTCTTTGGTCTGAGCAATCAGAGACTTCTTCAAATCAGAAATAAGTCTGTCAATGAAGTTTTTCGATGCAATAATGTTTTCTGCCAATCCAGCCGAAAAAGTCTCAGCATATCCGTATGCTTTGGGAAGCTTATCGAAAAGCAGTTCGTAGCTACTCGTATTTTGCTTCAATAGCTTTAACAATGACAAATGCCTGCTATCAATTTTTTTCCCGTTAGGCTGACATTTGATTTCTTTCGCATACTTTGGCAGAGACATCACCCAGCGCCTCATTGCATTTGCGATGTAATCGTATGTGTTTGCACCTTTTTCTGCATCTATGATATGATTTGCAAATGCTTGAGCCAACAGCTCTACAAAGTTCTCCTTTTCAGGGTCCCAGTCAAGATAAGATAGGGAGAAAGATTTGGGATCGGCATTGATTTGGAGAAGAACATCTGCTGATGTAGGAACTTGTCCAAACTTATCCAATATCACGACTTGTTGTTTGTACTCATGGAGGACAACAGCTAAGTAAATCGGAATCAAGCCCTTGCGTAATCCAATATGATGCTCTGGAAGAGTAAGAGTATCGTACAGGACATCAAATCCAATTCGCTCATTATGTCTTGCGCTCAGGACAAAGTTCTCGATGGTTTCTAACATATTCGCAAGGTTAGGATCGCCCGGACGCAAGTCAAGCGATGGCATTCCTCCTTGCTCCACCAATATACCTGTTCTGAGCAATGTGCTTCGCATGATAGAAACCTCTTGCCCAGTACCAGAAAGTCCCAAGTTGGCTTCAAGTTGGTTACGGAGCAGTGCAGCAACTAACTTACTCCGGCTATTGCTTGCAATATTTGTGATGACATCTCTATTTACTGCCTCATTGCAAATAATTGGGGTGAGGGAGTAAACATCATCACATATGTCAGCCATTAGTTCTGTTAGAGCAGCTTTCCGTTGTATATTGCGAATCCTGCCATTGAAAATATAGCTTGCCTTGTATTTTTCAGGGTGTGTATAAATAGACATAAAGTTACTAATCACTTCACGCAAATCTTCATACACAACATCGTACTCATCGAACAATACTGGATCGTCAGAAGCAGTCTCTCGCAGGAAAGAAACAGCTTCATATTCATGCGCAGCCTCGTCAATGCTTGTGAAATGATTAGGCAAAATAAAGATATGCCTATCACATTCTCTGCTTGTATCGAGGAGGATTTCCTTTAATTTTTTTATGGAGTCCTCACTATGTGGGATGATAGCGTAAATCACGCCATCTGCATCAATGGATTCGCTCTTAATAACCCAGTTTGTATCGGGTCTTACCTCGCTTTCGTCAATGAACACAAAAGAGAAGAAGCGAGTCATCTCTCGGTCATCGTTGTATCGGGAAGGATACATATAGTTGTCGAAGTTCGAGGCATTGAGGGTTTCTTTTACGGAAACCTTTTTTGCGTGAGATTCAGCATAATCGTGTATTTTCTGCTTAATATCTACGCCAGAGGTTTGTTTCAGTTTCAAAAAATCATTGCTTCTCTTGAGGTAGATAACATAATCACGCTCAATAAGATTATCTATGGCAGTCGTGATCTCAGGCACCGTATAAGCAGAAGAGAAAACGCCAACGATCTCATCCTTTGTGGGCTTTAGCCTATCAAATTGCCCAAGCACATAGAACAGAGAAAGCGTCTTTACGATTTTTGCCTCTAAAGACTCTTTGGAAATCCGTGACAGTATGTTTGCAGTTAAAAGATAGTTCTGGTGTATCTCACCGGCATAAACTTCTTTCTTGAAAAGCGGCTCGAAGTAGTCATAAATGACATCCGGGGTAATAAACTCAAACCTATCGTCTGAACACGCCAAGTAAGACGGTAGTGTTGCACTTCCCGCTGCGGAGAGAAAAGTGAATAGAGTGCGTTCGTTCTGCGCAACGCGCTCAGATAGTCTCGGCAGAATAAATGTCGAAACAGGGTGTAAAGGGTAGCAGCCATATAATGCGATATTCAATTCATCGCTGTTCTCAGAGAATAGCGGATGGGTAGCATATCGCTGGGAAATTGCTCCAAAATCATCTTCATGTTCCTTGATAAAGGCGCTCCACAAAGTCTCATCTTTTTGAATTACGGATGAGATGATTTCATATGTCTGAGAGAAATTGTTGTTCAAGTGAATATGCTTGAAACGCTCTGACACCCCACGCCACCCATCAACTTTTTGCTTGGGCAGTTTGTCAATATAATTCGCAATTTCTTTGTGGGAAATAAGCATCAAGTGGAGCTGCATCTTGCCACTTCGATTACATTTTTCAGCAAAGTCTTGGAGCATCTTAGTATCACTCAAAGATGCTTCCGTAATATTTGCTTCAAGATATTTGCTGAATTCATCGTAAACCACATACATTCCAGTGAAGCCTTTGGACATCAAACCCTTAGCTACACTTTCGTATAGTTCAACAACATCAAAACCAAGAAAGGGATTGAAAACACTTCCTGCGGTCAGTGTCGGATAAACCCGTTCAAACTGCTCATAAGCAGAGATGTCATAAGTAGAAAGCGCATTTATAAATGCAGCAACCGGCATATCAATAGCTGCTTCAAATGCCGTATAGGTTTCGGGAAAATCTTTTTCCCATCTTTCAATAACAGAGATAGCAGCTTTGTAATTCGTTTCCGGCATGACATCAAGAAGATCGTTATCCGAGAGCGTTCTTTGCAATGCCAGTAGGAAAGCTTGGGACAAACTTGTGTTGCTACCTGTTATTACAACCGGAAGTATTTTATTTGGACTCTCATAATAATTGAGAACACACTGTTTTAGCTTTGGGTGTTCTTCCAGTTTAGGGAGAAGTTTTTCAAACAAACGCAAGTCGCGTTTCATCAGGATTGAGAGGATAGTCAGAACGATATGTGACTTTCCTTTGCCATATGCCCCGATCAAAACACGAGAACGCTCAGTGGATGTCTCAGCAGTGCTTAGAAGGATTTCTTCAAGGAGACCGAGTGATGACTTTGTAGGTATGAAGTTTTTCAGTTTTTCATTGCTGCTCAGGTCATATCCAATATTAACCGAATACTGGAAACCTGATGCAACAGAGATCATTTTGCTCATAGTTCTATCTCCTGTCACTGCTTGTTTATGCCTGTATAATACGCATCAACACAGTCCTGGAATGTAAGGTCTTCTAAAATGTGAATAACATCCAAACCGGCAGTTCTGTTAATTTTAATTTTTCCAATTCTCTCAACCTGATATAAAACATCAAGCATGGAGATTGCATCGAGATTGAAGGTCTTGCCAATGTTGCAGGGAGCAGTTAGTAATTCATTGAGGCTAATTTCTTTAGCTCCTTTTGCCTGATCAACAATTACAGCTAAAGCGATCCATGGATCGATTGAGTTTGCGAGAGGTATCGCTTTCCGATATGTTTTCTTTTCTTTGCTGAGTGTGTCGATCAGTCCGAGTTCTCCAAATGGACAATCAATGTTGCTCTCTGGTGCTATGCGATTGGGGTTGGATTTATATCGCGGTAAATAAGTATTTATGATACACGAGAAATCATCGTTGAGGGATCGTATTGCAACACTTACCTCGCCTTCTTCCATGCGGATGCGTCTCTGCAAAAACTCTACGAAGTCATCTCTTGAGAACTCCGTCATATTAAACTCATTAAAGAAAAAATACCACGCAGTTGCCTCATCTTTATTTGAAGATAACCGATAATGGAGTAGGTATAGCGTACCCAATTCTTCTATGTAGCGATCATTTGTAAAGACACTATTTCCGAGAGAAGTAAAGGTTTGAACGCGCTTGCCGCTGCTCGGCTCTTCGGTTAAGCCCACTGCTTGAAGCCAATAGCGGAGAGCTTTAACCATGTTTGCGCCTATTCCGAGGACATCCATAGGGTTTTCGTCTTTAGCAACAAACACATCTGGTTTCTTCTGGACATACTTCATGCCCTTGCTAAGCCAACCTTTTCTTATAAAAAATGTATCATGGGCACGAAACTTCATTGCCATAAAAAAACCTCCATTGCTTACTTTGTCCTAAGATATTTGTCCATCATGCAGCCGCCGTCAAGATACTTTGCAGTCATACAAGCCTTACAATGGACGCATTTTTCCGGGTCGATGAAGTAACCGAAACTGCTAATAGTAATGGCACCAGCTCGACAAAGCGACTCACATTTCAAGCACTTTCTACAAGCGTTGAATTTCCTTATTTGATACCCAACCATGCGTTGTAAATCGTCATGGTCTGCAACATTCATTGTTCTAACTTTTACGGCATATTCATAACCGTCTTGACTAAAAGGTTGGAGAGAGAGAATTGGGATTTTTGTTTTGTGATCGAGAACAACAACTTCTCTTAGCAACTTTCTACCCAGTTCAGGTGCTACTCGTCCAAACGGTACAAACATCCCTATAAGCTCATCATCAAATGGTCTGACCAGCCGGTATATTTTGGCATGATCTTCGGCTGTGCAGTTTGTGAATCTAATCTTTACATCACTTGCTGATGCAAGACCATTGCCGCCTTGACGAGCTTTCCATTTTCCAGTATCTACATATACTTCGGGATCTGGTTTTCCTATTTTCTCTGCGAACTCCAACAAAAAGTTACGCCATTTTCTGGATTGCTCAGGCATATAGATTTTTGACAAAAACTGAGCGCGTTGGTTATTGTTAGGGCAGCACCAACAGCCTACACGATCGTAGCCGAGACGATAAGCGTCGTTGAAGTCTACATTTTCTGCGATTATGTAGAGCCAAATATCTATGTCTTTCCAGAAGAAAATCGGAGATGCCACTGTTTGCTGCTGAATCTTTACAGCATCGGCACTATCTTCAATTCGATTATATTTGCTCCGGCTTACAGACTCCGATTTCCTAATTCCATAGAATGTGAGTATTTGCTGACTACGGTACAAACTATTTATTACTCTTGTAATTGGTCCTGTTTTGAACATAGAACAGCACCAGCGCATCATTCTTGCAGGTGGTCCTATATCTTCGCAGACATCATAGAAGTTTTGATCGTCATTTTTGGCTACCTGAAAAATTGCATCAGGATGGTTATCCCGAAAACGCTGAGCATACTCTATTGTGCTTGGAAACTCTAATGTCGTGTTTCCAAATATATGAACAAGCGACGGGTTGCTCAAAGCCTTAACCGCCAAATCTGCTGTAACTGTCGAATCTTTGCCTCCTGAGAAAGACAAAACGATTCTTTCTTCGGGGAAGTTTTTGGCAGCTTTACGAATGAAGTTATGTGCTTCATCTATGAGATAATTTAACCGGTCACGGTTAGCCGAGACGAAGGTCGCCATGTGCTTATCAAAAAACTTGTATGTATTCTCACTCTGGTACTGATGCAGCAGCTCTGCGATTTTATCAGTGTCAACATTTTGGTATAGCCCGTTAGGAATTGAAATAGATTTGCCATCAATGTAATAACGATTGTTGCTTGCCCATACCGAGTTCTCAATATACTGATGCGGTTCTTTTTTCAGAAGAAGCTCAACAAGTAACCGCTCCTCGGGAAATACAGGACGAAGGTCAGCGGTCATATATTTTGTTTTACCCTTGCAGAGGGGGCAAGTACCTTTATCCGCTTGAGACGCTGTTTGAATTATTGGCGTGTGACAATGGTCGCACCAATATATTTCCACGGGGAGGTCCTCAATAGTTTGAGCACCACAAAGAGGGCAAATGCTATCGTTAGTTTCAATATTACAGTTGTTGCACCACATGAATGACCCCTCCTTTCGTGGAATTAGATTTACAGCTTCTCAACATAAGTATAGCAAATACAAAGTACAAAAAAACGGACTTATTCTCCTTCAATTTTTACAGCCTCACAAATATCGCCAATGTCGCAGTCCAAGTAATCGCAAATGCGCAGAAGGACAGAAAGAGCTACTTCCTCTCCTTTGTTAAGCTTACACATTGTTCCGGCAGAGATGCCGACATCCCTTTTTAGTGTAACTTTCGTAATGTCTTTTTGAATAAGCAGTACCCATAGCCGTTTATAGCTTATCTTCATATTACACCCCAAGCTTTCATGCACCAGTGTGGATACAGATATACAGATTAAATTATAGCATACATATTCGGTGTTTTCAATTAGTTCCTCTGATAATTCACAAAAAAGTTTCAAGAACGCGAGCTATATAATCGTATCGTCTGTGGGAAATGTCTGAACATATTAGACGAAGAGCTATAACACTGGTCAAGCCTTAATTCAATATGAAAAAGCTCATCAATCCGTTACTCTTGATGGATTGATGAGCTTTTCATTATTCCAGTTCGCTTCTTCTCTTGGTTTTCTGCTCCTGAGATGCAATGGGCCTCAAATAACTATCGACATTCGCCTTGATAGTGTCGATTTGCTTGGCTTCCTTCTTGAGCTTGGCTCTTTTGTCATAGAGCCGCTGCTGCTCTTCGGTCAGTCGTTCTTGTTCTGCTTGTAGAGCCTTCATTCTGGGAAGTTTTCTATCACCCTGAACGGCAAGGAGCGTACTCTTTGCTGCCTCAAAGATCACCAACTCGGCTTCATGCTTTGCCCGGAATGCGGTCTTGTCTTTGGCTTTCTGATAGGCTTCATTGACCGGCTTGAGCCGCTGATAGTTGCCGATATTTTTGATTAGCGGCTGTATCTCCCGAAGTCTGGCTTCGACACCTTTCAGATCCTTGCTGATGCGGTCATAGGAGCTGTGAATGTCCTCAGCCTTTGCTTCAAGGTCGGCATATTGGAGAAGGTTGTTCTCGGTGAGATAGTTGAGTGTTCGCGCAGCTTCTTTGAGAATTGTGAGCTTCGCTTTATGCTCGTAACCTTTGCTGCCGATGAGCTGGATGCGCTCCTGAATATCGCTGATGAGGGAGATACCACGGCGAGAGGTCTGCATCTGGCGCTTGCGGTTCCCGCGCCCCTGAATGCGCTCTTTGATCCGTTCCTCGGTGTAGTTGTCGCCGATGGTCTTTGCACGGGTAAAACGCTCCTGTCCCTCAGTACGGAAAGAGATGTATTTTCCGGTCTTGATTTCATATCCGGCTTCCTGCATGAGCTTCAAAAACTCATCGTAATCCTTCGCTGTGATGATGCAGCGGTCGATGGTCTGTTTGAGCTTTTGCTTCCAGCTCGTGCCGCGTTTGGCCTCAGTGTATTCTTTGTAGTCCATGCCCTTGCTCTGTGAGGGCGGGATTACAGAAAGCCCGTGCTCCTTGCAGATTTCGTCACTGAGCTGACGCATTTCCCGGTAGGTGCGCCGGTTACTTCGGTAGGCATGATAGTCCACAAAGTTGACGGCGTTGAAGATGATGTGATTATGGCAATGTCCCTTGTCTATGTGGGTAGCGATCACATATTCATACTTTCCTTTGAGCCATTCGTCTGCAAACTGCTTGCCGATTTCGTGCGCCTGTTCAGGCGTAACTTCTCCAACATCGAAAGACTGGATCAGGTGCCGGGCAATTACCTTCGGCATCTGCATTCCCCGCTGGACGGCGAGGTTGCGTGTCCACTCAAATTCTTTGGCCGCAGCATCGCTGGCCGCACAACCGAAGGAGGAAACATAGAGCTGGTCATCTGTCTTCTTAGGGTCAAGGATGTAAGCAAGCGCCTTATTTACAGTTCCTCGGATTGGCTTGATTTTAGTAACTGCCATATTTCCTTTTGCCTCTCTTTCAGCTCGACAACATCGTCCTCATACAGGTTCCCCTTTGAGTTTATGCGGCGACAAATCTGATTGATATTTGACGCGGCACGGCTGACTGCGGCTGCGAGCTTTTTCTGCTGAGTATAGTCAACCTTGATGATGTAGCCGTCAATCGCCATCTTCCTGAGATACGCGCCCATATTCTTTGTGCCGAGCTGAGCCATCTTCGCCTTTATGATTCTTTTTTCTTCATCAGAGACAAAGAAGAGTATCTGATTTGGCCGTGTTCTGTTTGCCATAGGCATTTCGTCCTTTCATAAAGATAGAGGGTTTGGGAGGCTTCCCAACAAGCATATTGAAGAGTAAGGGCAGGGTTCCCTTACCCGAAAATCGCCGTGTGTATATACACCGGCTGTGCTTGCTATTCTCTCAAAATCGTATTCCCGGTGCTTCTCCCCATAAAAATCCCCTTCACTTTACAACGGACAATTTTTGCGAAAAACTTGGTAGCAGATATAAAAAAGGCGCTCGAAAGCGCCTTTCCTCATGCTTGTGTAGCTTATTTCTTTTTCTCTTTACCGCGTTTCTCGTAGTCCTCGTCAATCCGGCGCTTCCAATCTGCGCCGAGCGGAGCGCTGCAACGGACCGCGGAGATCGCCTCACTCAACACTTCATAGTTGAGCTGTGTCCCGGCACTGTCAGAGTTGTAGTTGGCAGCCCGGTCAGCTCCGATCCCAAAATGCCGTGCTGTTTCCACTGCGTCGATGTTTGCGCCGAGAAACAGGAACTCCCAGCCATACTTCGCCTTCTGCCGCTCGATCATCTGCTTCACCCTGTCACTGCTGTAAAACCGGCTCGCATTCTCCATTCCGTCCGTGGTGATGATAAATAGCGTATGCTCCGGGACATCCTCCGGTCGGGCGTACTTATGGATATTGCCGATGTGATGGATCGCACCGCCGATGGCATCCAGAAGAGCCGTGCAGCCCCGGACGGTATAATCCCTGTCTGTCATTGGTTTGATGTCGCGGATGTTCACGCGGTCATGGATCACCTCGCTCATATTGTCGAAGAGGACTGTGGAGACAAGCGCTTCGCCGTCTGCCTTTCTCTGCTTCTCGATCATGGAGTTGAAGCCGCCGATGGTGTCGGCTTCCAGTCCGCTCATCGAGCCGCTGCGGTCAAGGATAAAGACGATCTCGGTTAAGTTCTTTTTCATGATGATTCCTCCCATATAGAAAAACTGTGACTGCTTTTGCTTACAGTCACAGTATAGGAGAAATCGTCTTCGGTTTGGTCGCATGGAAAGCGACATTCAAAACATATCGCGGAACAGTTCGCTTTCAATGTCAGCGACATCATCCAGAGGGATTTTTGTCCCGTCTGTGAGCATCATCCAGCGTTCAAACCCGTCTATCTTTTTGAGGCTTCCACTCTTTGTCACATACGCTCCGCCGGATTTTTTTGCATCCGGGATAAAGTAGGTGACGGTCAGCGCGGGATGCTCGCCAAGTCTTTCTAAGAGGATTTGTTGCTTTCTGTCCAGTGTTTCCTTTTCCTCTTCGCTGAGGTCAACCTTATCATTTGTAAGCCGTGCGGTTTCATGAATTGCGTCATCATAGCCGGTGAGAGCAGCAAACGGTGAGAACTGTGCAGCCCTGTCCAGCATCGACATCTGCGGCCTCTTCGATGAGACATGGTGCGGAAGATTGATGATGTCTCTGTATTCGTCACTCATGCCTTATGCCCTCCGATCTGCGCGTTCCTGTCCTTCGCGGTTGCGCCTTCCTCAAGGTTCATCCCTTTGAGAATAGCGTTCTTCCCAAACTTCTTTTTGATGGTGAGCATGGCTTGTTGAACTTTCTTTTCTCGTACCAGCTCTTCATCTTCCTGCTTGCGCTTCGCGTCGAGTGCAGCATAATCAGTGAAGAGGTCAAGCTGCTCAAAATCTCCTTTTGCAGAGGGGGCAGAAGCTTCGTCGATCACATGGGTCGCTGTGATGTTCAACCGCCGGATGAGCAAGCTCTTGTCTGTGATCCGGTCGAACAATTCCCCGGCGGAATCCATGATCTGCTTCGTGGAAGAGGTGTAGCGTTCCAGATTGATTGTGCCGTGGGCGTGTTTCGGTATCTGCCGCCCGTAATGGTCTTTTACTATATCGCCGTGATACTTTTTCCGACGCTCCGGGTCAGTCAGATTTTCGATGTCATAGCCAATCGTGATAACAAGCTGGTCGGTGACAAAGCCTTTGTCAACCAAGTCCATCGAGAGAAGGTCCGCCATTTCCCGAAGGACGAGCCGCGCTTTGTCTGCCTCATAAGGCTGGTGTAGTACCTGTCCAGAACCCAAGCTGTTGCTTTCCGGCTTGTACGCCTTAACTGCCTCAATGGTGCAAGGCTCCCAGCCCCAAGCATGGTCGATTAGCAGTTCCGCGTTCTTTCCGAAAAGCTTGTAAAGCAAGTCCTCATCCGTGACGGAGCGGCGGGCGACATCGCCCATTGTGAACATCCCGTTTTCTTCAAGCTTCTTGGCGTACCCTTTGCCTACCCGCCAGAAATCGGTGAGGGGCTGGTGTGACCAAAGCGTCTTGCGATAGCTCATCTCATCCAGCTCGGCAATGCGGACTCCGTTTTTGTCTGCCGGAATGTGCTTGGCGACAATATCCATCGCCACTTTGCAGAGGTAGAGGTTTGTGCCAATTCCCGCAGTTGCCGTGATACCGGTTGTCGTGAGAACATCCAGAATGATCTTCATGGCAAGGTCGTGGGGAGACAGCTTGTAGGTGGCGAGGTAGTCGGTGACATCCATGAACACCTCGTCGATAGAGTAGACGATGATGTCCTCCGGCGCAACATACTTCATGTAAACCTGATAGATGCGGGTGCTGTACTCCATGTAGTAAGCCATGCGCGGCGGCGCGATGATGAAGTCAATGGCAAGGGACGGGTTCTCTTGCAGCTCAGAGAAGAGATACGACGAGCCTTCCAGCTTTCGTCCCGGCGCGTCATGCTGCCGTCCGGCGTTTGCTTCCTTGACGCGCTGCTTGACTTCAAACAGCCTCCCACGCCCGGAGATACCGTAGCTCTTGAGCGAGGGCGTGACCGCAAGGCAGATGGTCTTGTCCGTCCGGCTCTCATCCGCAACGACGAGGTTTGTGTCCAGCGGGTCTAAGTTTCTTTCACGGCACTCGACCGAAGCATAAAAGCTTTTCAGATCGATTGCGATATAGGTGCGCTGCTTCATGCTTCGGCTGCCTCCTTTCAACGGTATCAGCTTTGTTTGGCTTTTCTCTTTATCTTGGGCGCGGTTGCGTCATAGCTCATATCCAACAGCAATTTTATCTGTTCGTCCGGCACACTGCCGTCTAAGGCGACTGAGACCCAGTTCGCTTTGCTCATGTGGTAAGCTGGAAAGACACCGGGTTCTTTCCGTAGCGAGCCGATGAGGATGGGGTCGCATTTGAGGTTTACCACATCAAGAGCATCTGCGCCCTCTAATCCCAGCTTGTTCTTAGGCACATCCATCACAACCGCAAACCATTTACGGTTATTTGAATGCCGGAACACACAGAAGAGCGGATGCTTTGCGAAGAGGTATTCCTCATCAACGCCATATTCATCTGAAATGTATTGTATGAACTGTTCGCGGTTCAATAAACGCGCCTCCGTTTCAGTCACTCAAAGACTACAATGTAGTCTTTAGCAAAATCCTCAAACATCTCGTTTGTGCTGTCAATCACACTAAACAATTCGTCATTCAACTTTCCCATCACATAGGCGTTTTGCGCCTCGGGCTTATTGATAATAACCCATTTAAGTTGCGAATACGAATATTTGGCGAATGCAAGCCACTGCGGATAGTTTATTGCCATCGGATTTTTCGTGAAGTAAATCTTTCCGGCATTCGCAGCCGTAGCTCCTGCATGAGCTATAAACAGCATTGTTGCCAACTTGGGATGTTTCTCTCGGTTAAGCGAAATTGGAATAGATGCTCGAATGCTGTTGCCTTCTTTGATACGCTTTATCGCATAACCAAGTCGAACGATTACCTCGGACACCATAACGGGAATGGACTGAGAACAAAAATGGATAAAGTCATATCCCTCGTAGTACATACCTTGAACAATCTCGGCAATCGTCTGTTCTTCTTCGCCGATGCTCCCAAATTGCAAAAGATTGAAAAGTCCCATCAGCGGAGCCGGTAAGCCCATCGAGGTTGTTATGTCCGTCTTGAAATGGATGATCTGCTTGGCAATCGCTGCAAAAATATCACTCTCTTTCCGGTCGGCATAATTCTCCATAACCTGAGAGACAATGTTACCGGCTTTGTCGATTGTTGTCATTCTGCCTGTAAGAATATCAATTACGCCAACAACAAGCCCCAGCAATGGATCATGCCCCAGAGAGAGAAGCCGATGATAGTATGCCGATAAGCCGTGAACATACTCAGTGGTATTCCGGTTGTCCTGCGCATCGTAAGGCACTTTGCTTTCTTTGCTATTAGCTAACTTTTGCATTTCGTCTTCCGGGTATTTTTTCTCAAAATAGTCTCGGATATAGTTTGAGAGCGTCCCAGCCGACAATCCTTCTGGACCCTTCTTTGGAATCCCCACAAGAAGAAGGTCAATAGCTGCGCTTGTCAAAGCGGCAAAAGCACTGATTGCAACATCCATTCTGTCAAGACGATTTAGTGCCGCATATTCGGCATTGAGCTTCCTGACAGCGGCAGAGTTTTCTCTCAACTCATCTTCTGTAAAAAGTGATTCCAAATCGCAATCTGTGCCAACATGACGCTCGGCTTCAACGCAAAGGGATTCCCATTTAGGGACAAGCACCGCCACACGATTAGATGGGGCAACCTGCAAATTAGGCTTTTCAATTTTATAACCGAGCTTTCTCAACAACGCCTCGCTGGATGCGATACAAGCATCGGCACTTTCAGTAGAGGGGAAATGTATTTCAGAAAGTTCCGCAGACTGATGTGCAAGTACCATATTCAACTGTCTTTCAAAATCCGAATAGTTATACTTGCTCATCCTGTACCGCCTCTCTCTGGAAATCCTCCAATGCTTTTTGTAGCTGCTGATTCAGGCACTCCAAGTAATCTTGACGCTCGCGGCTCATCTGTGCATCGTCTCTTAACGCTTGAATAAGTGCCGCTTGCTTACTTATTGCCTCTTTTTGAAGACGCTCCTTTTCAGCTTGGATCTGTTTTTGTTGTTTATCATCTATGTAGTCAGCAACACCGGAGACAATCAATGCAGCCACGGAGCAGCCAAAACAAATGCTCCGGTTCCTTTTCCACCGCCAAAAACCTTTCCAACCGCCTCGGCGGCTTCGTTCACAAGCTTTATGAGATTTTGCATGGAGTCTTTACTGTTGAAAATCAGATTGCCCATATTCGCCCTCCTATGCAACGCCCAAATCCTTACTCAAATCTTTGATGGCCTGTTGCAGAAGGATATTAAGGCTTTGCAAGTAGTCAATACGCTCTTTGGCTGCATCGGCTTCCTCTTTTAGCGCCTTGATTATACCTTCGTGCTTTTGAATGGCTTCTTTGTAGAGGCGTTCTTTCTCTTGCCTGAGCTGTTTGCTCTTGAGATGAGCGGCAACGCCAACCCCTCCCGCAGCAAGGGCAGCTACCGGAGCAGCCAAGACGAACACGCCTGCCACCATTCCTCCGCCAACGATAGCCCCTGCCGCTGCAAGACCCGAAGTGATACCAGCCGCAGATAATCCTACTGTACCCAAACCGTAGAGCGCAAGGAAGGAACCTACACCTCCAATTCCAGCGCCCAAAGCTCCCGTCAAAACCTCTGGAATTGCGCTATGCCGGATAGTTCTTGTTTTGTCATTTACTGCAACAGCGGCTTCGTTCAGAACATTGACCACTTGTTGCAGAGAATCGACACTTTGAAAGACCATATCCTTTTTCTTCTTCACATAATTACCCATATCTATCTCCTTACGCTCCGAGCAAGCTTTGGTCAAAGGCGAACAAAGCCTCATTGATCTCGAAGACATTGTAGTTCCCGTTCTCAATGAAATACTCAATGATAATGTCAAACTTGTTGGAGTGTGAGAGGGCAAAGCCCGCCTTCATGAGCATTTCTTTCGTTTCATCCAGCGGAAGTTCCAAGGCAATCGCAAATGCAAGCGCCGTGGGCTTCGACGGCTTATACAGCCAGTCGCTGCGGATCTTCGAGAAGAGCTTGCGGTCGATGTTTGCTTTCTTGTAGCACTGCGCATCGGTCATGCCTTTCTCGTCAATCTTACGAAGCAGCATCTCGGAAAAGCTCTCGTCGATCTGCGAAAGGGCATCGTCAAGGCTTTTCGCGCTTGCCGCCATTGGAGCGCCATATATTGCTTTCTCCGGTTCTTCTGAAAGCATCTGCATCCGGCGAAGCTGCGAAGCGCGGCTATCCGTATGCTCGTCCACATAGGTGTCGTCTATGTATGCGGCAATGTCGGAGAACAGCTTCTCGCCGATCTGATATGCCTTGCGGTCGAAGATGACGATATAGACCGTCATGTCATTTTCCAGAAGAAAGTCGCTGATCGTGTCTATGGCGACTTTCAACGCCTGGTCTTTCGGGTAGCCATAGATGCCCGATGAGATTAGCGGAAAGGCAACCGTCTCACAGCCGTGCTCCTTCGCCAGTGCCAAGGAAGTGCGGTAACAGGAGACAAGCTTTTCCCGTTCTCCGTGTTTTCCGTCCCGCCAGCGCGGTCCGACGGCATGGATCACATACTTGCAGGGAAGCCTATATCCCTTTGTTATTTTTGCACTGCCGGTTTCGCAGCCGCCAAGCGCCTTACACTCGGCCAGAAGTCCCGGCCCTGCCGCTCGATGGATGCAGCCGTCAACACCGCCGCCTCCCAGAAGGGAGCTGTTCGCTGCGTTGACAATAGCGTCAACCTTCATCTTGGTAATGTCATTTCTGACAATTTGAAGAGGCACAATACCACCCACCTTTCGTGTCTTCAAAATGTGTTTTTTAATTTAACCTGTCATCTTGAATGATTGGCTGTTATAGTTCTTAAATCGTGATTTCAATTTGGTTCTGTTCAATGGCAACAATGCAGCTTTCATAATAACCATCACCAGTTGTTCGAGGACCACTGACAACCTCATAGCCATCAGCTCGCAGCACAGCAGTCAAATCATCTACCTTTTCTTTGCTGCCCACACTAAAAGCGATATGCGCATACCCTGTGCGAGAAAGGTTTTTGGGGAGGTCAGACATTCCCGGTTTGTTCATGATTTCAAGTCGGGTCCCATTATCGAAAGAAAGAAAATATGAGCGAAAGTTGGTTTGGGGATTGTAATATCCGTCATTGGATGTCGCACCCAAATATTTCATAAAGAAATTTCTGACCTTTTCAAGGTCATTCACATATACAGCAATATGTTCAATTTTCATATATGCCTCCATAAAACTGCGATTTGTCGTTCTGCCTCACAAATCAATGAATTTGTAGATGAAAATTTTATCTATTCTTCTGTTTCTATAATGCCAAAGTCAACCAAGATGTTCTTCTCTGCATTAGGCGGATATACGATGCCCGTCATCTCATACTGATAGCGCCGCACCTTCCGAAAGTCTTTGATCGGCTCCGGGGCATAGGCCGCTGTTTCGCAGTGCTCATACTCCGGCATACCGGCAAGGTCATCTGCTGCCGCTTTAATCAGGGCATCGGCCACATCATCAATGTTCTTTCCGGTTTCAACAGCCACCAGCTCATGCTTTTTAATATCCTTATCAAGATCGCCAAAAGAGCGGTAGAGAATGTATTTCATGAGTCCTGTTCCTCCATTTCCTTTTCTTCGTCAAGTACCTTTTCGAGAAGTGCAGTCAGGGTCGCAGCGATTTTCTCAAAGCTTAAAGCATTTTCTTCGTCCTGCTGCGTCAAATAACAGATTGCAGCCTTGAAGGCCGTTGTCCTGTCCAGTTGGGTTTCATTATCAAACCGGTCAAGGATTTCATTGATCAACTGGACAACCGCCTCTTCCTCCGGGGACAACTCCGGTATA
Organism: Subdoligranulum sp. APC924/74; assembly: GCF_003324125.1. Classification (NCBI taxonomy): domain Bacteria; kingdom Bacillati; phylum Bacillota; class Clostridia; order Eubacteriales; family Oscillospiraceae; genus Subdoligranulum; species Subdoligranulum sp. APC924/74. Next base: position 112,701 of record NZ_PSQF01000001.1, read on the forward strand.
TCAAACATGGATGCCAGCTCTTCATCCTCCATAAGCGTCTCGTATTTGAGATAGGAGCGGTATTCTTCGGACATCAGCTCTTCAAAATAGTTGATCATGATATGGACACGATACCCGCCGCTTTCTTCCGGCGTGATGCAGAGGTAGTGGGCTTTCTCACCGATGTCTTTTACAAAGGCCATATCCTCAGCATCGTCAAATTCCAGCATTCTCAGGTAGAGGTCGATGTGTGCGTCCCAATGCTCATAGTCTACAACACCGCGAATCCTACCGTGATGCCGCTTTGCATAGTCATCGCACCGGTCAAGCAGATATTCATAATTCTCCTTATCCTTCGGCACAACCACCTTCGGGATTGCGTCCATTTTCTTTGTAAACTCTTCCATAAAGCCACGGGGGGCAAAGGCTCGCTCAAATACAGCCGTTGCGCGGTCATCTTTTTCTACAATCTCATAATTGCGTTCAAATACGGTATTTTCCATTTTATATTTCTCCATGCAAATTCTATTGGTTCCGACTCACCTTGTTGGCAACGGGATGTTCAAAAGGAACATCGCAGCTAACGCCAAAATCCACGGGAGAAAAATGACAGGCAGAAGCAGGATTGCTTTGTGGTTCTCATAGTGATATTCCTCCACCGAAAACAGCTTGCGGGGATTATCCAAATAGTACAGATACAGATAAACAGGCGGTCTGGTTGGTTCTTTGAAGTAGGCGTGATATTCTCGCTCTTCACCCTGTAATTCGTAATGGTAGGTAGCGCTCCAATCGTACTTTCCAACTTCGCCTTTTGGATGCTTTTTAACAAGAGCTGCCTTAATCACATGGTCCCTGCTTCGCGCAATATCCCGCTTGCGCTCCCAGCTCAGACGGGATGAGACTTTCCCATAAAGCGGAATGGCAATAATATAACCGCCAATTAGAATCGCAAATACAATTCCCCATTTTAACCAGTTGATGGGATCATCTGAAAATACTCCGATCAGCGCTTCTTTTATACTCATCTTCACACCTCCCGATTTGCTGTCTCATATCAATACGAAATGTTGCCTTCAAGGCATCTGGAAGTTTCGCAGTAAACTAAGGGATAAAATATTCAGATACAGGAAGCCCAGTTCTGAAATAAAGTCCACATCAATTTCAATCAGCCTGGCCTGGAGCTGGTTGAAGACAAGCCTCATCAAATCCAGCTCCGGCGGGGTATCAAACAGCTTTAAGCTGTGGATTGCTTTCTCAGCTTCGTCCCATGTTTGGGATGCCTCGACCTCAGAACTGGTCATCACCGCTGTTAGAATCTCGCTTACGAGCAGCTTGCCGTCCCGCTGGTCGATCTCGTCCCTGAGTTGGGCAAGCATCTTCTTTTTGTCCCGTATCGGAAAGATGTCGCAGTTATCGTCGCATTCAATCGCAATAATCTCTGCAATGCACTCCCGCCAGACGGCATATCCGGCGTTGATCATGCCGTCTTCCTCGTTGGTCTGCGCATAGCCTTCACAGTATTCGTCATAAAAGCTTTTCCCATCCAGTTCATGATGGACGCAGTAAATGTGCGCCAGCTCATGCAGGAAGATATGAAGCAGCTCAACAGGATGGTAGGGTATGTCCGTGCGGAGCAGGATGCCGTCCTTACCGCCGTTGTCCATCCCGATAAAGGAGGATGCCCGGAAGTCGAAGTAGCCTTTCTCCTGATACCGATCTTTCAGCCGGTAAGGGAAATACTGAGCGCAGAACTGCTCAAAGATTTCTTCCTGATCGTCGGTCATGAAACAGGTAAGGATGACATTATCAGGGGAAAAGTCAGCATCCATCTTATCGTTAAATATCTCTATGGCACGGGCAAGATAGGAGTCATAGTTCAAATCGTTCGTCGCCTCCCTCTAAGGTCTTCATTTCAGGAAGTCGCTCCTATGTTCAATGCGCCGGAGATCATATCCGCTTTCCGCCAAGTGGGCAATTTTTAATGCGACAAGGTTAATGTCCGTGCCCATTGCCCGTGCAATCTGTTCGGATGTATAGCCGTAGTCATAGATGTACTCAAGAATCTCATCGGTGTCGAGCAGGATTTCTGCTGCAATGATGTTCGCCTCGTACTCCGGCTTTGTAGTCATGTCATATAACATGAACTCCTGTATTGCGCTTCCTTTTGCCAGATTGCGGTGCAACTGGTCGTGCCCAAGCTCGTGAGCACAGACGATCCGCTGCATCCGACCGCTCAGGTTTTCGTTTATGAAGATAAAACGGCTGCGCTTGATCACCCGGTACATCCCTTTCAGAGGGCCGAAGTCTTCGCAGAACAGGACTTCGATGCCAAGCTGCCGTGCTATGCGAAATGGATCTCGCGTCCCGCAGCGCTTTACAAGTTTGCTGCCGACTTTCGAGAGGTTTTCAGCATTCATCGTGTTCACCTCCCGGGGATGGGAGAATCGCAGATAGCATGATGCGGCTACTGCTGATTCGCTCCCTTGCGGTACTTCTTCGGAGTGTATTTCTTGTTCTTCTCTTTGGCAATCCAGTAGGCCTCGTTCAATGCCTTCATCGCGCCATCCAGCGCTTCGTCACTGAGCCGTCCACCGGCAAACATACCAGTCACTTCACTGACAAGATCATCAATATCTCTGGCTGCTTTCGCGCCTCCCTGTTCGTGGGCTGCAACGACGAGCAGCCCGTTTTGACCGAGAAGATATTCGGGCGTAGTATTCAACGCTTTCGCCAGCTTTTCCACAATTTCAAGCTTGGTAGGTTTGCGAGTGCCCAGCTCATAATTTTGGATGGTTCTCGGTGTCACAGATACTTTTTCGGCGAGCTGCACTTGCGTAAGGTTCGCTTCCAACCTTTTCTCTTTCAGCTTATCCTTGAAACTCATAAGGCACCTCTTTCTAAAAACAATTATGGACACGAACAGAAATTTCGCAAAAGGCATTGACATGAAATATCTGTTCATGCTATGCTGTTATCAACGCGAACGCCCCGTTCGTGATTATGATACCACACGAACAGTGTGTATGTCAACAGGAATACGGAAGTTATGCCCGGTTTTGCGTAACTTTTAGAGCACATGGAGGTAGGCTATGACGAACACACATTGCCGAAAGGCGTATGTCTCGGTCAACTTGGATGTTGACGAAGAAGGAGTATGTCATCCTCGGTTTATCCGTTGGGAAAACGGCCTGATCTTTCAGATTGACCAAATCCTGTACAAATGCCGTGCAGCTTCTAAAAAAGTTGGAGGCGGCGGTATTCGTTATACTGTGATGATCCGTGGGAGGGAATCGTATCTCTTTCAGGAGGGAACAAAATGGTTTGTAGAAGCAAAGGAGGGAGCCAGATGATTTTATCGCACAAAGAGATTGAAGAAATCGCTGCGGCGGTCACAAAAGATTTTAACGAGTTCTTTTTCGGACCCGATACGGATGGGAGGCGATTGCCTCGCGGTACGCCGATTGACCAGTTTGCCCGCGAATATCTCGGCCTGAATGTTTCGTTCGCTTATCTGTCTGAGGACGGAAGCATCTGCGGCCTGACCGCTTACACCGATACCGAGTACATCGTGGAGGACAGAGGCTTTCAGCGCAAAATCCCGCTGCACCGAAACGAAGTCCTGATGGACAGGAACTTTATCGAGCCTTCACAGATTCGCAAGCTCTGCGGGAAACGGCGGTTTACACTCGCCCATGAGTGCGCCCATCAAATCCTGTTCCAGATGGAGACAGACAAAATCCGGGAAGCTTGTCGGCGGAAATACTCCGCCCGGACAGCCTATTCGCTCCGGGAGCTAAAGACCCGCGAGGACTGGAATGAATGGCAAGCCAATGTCTTAGGCGCGGCCATCCTGATGCCCCAGCGTGAAATCGATCTTGCCGTTGCGTACTATGCCAGAGGCCGGAAACTCGTCAGCTATGATGGAACCTATGCCTATTGGGATAAGGTTGCCCTTGATATGATCTGCCAGCAGTTCAGCGTTTCCAAGACAGCCGCAGTCATCCGACTAAGACAGCTCGGCCACTTGGAAACACGGCCATGCAGCGAGTACAACGATCCTTTGGAGGTGTGGGCATGAAGAAAAACATTCGTGTCTCAGAGCCTTCACCGGAGATGCAGGAGAAAATCCGCAGGGCGCGATGCGCCATTGTCAACCAGAAGATGCGTATGGTGAAATGTCCATATTGTGGGCATAACGCTATCGCTGTATTCGAGGATTCCCGTGGTCACATACAGGCCAAGTGCAAAGCCTGTGGCCGGGAAACCGTATTTGATGTGATCAACATGAGACGGTTATACCTCCGCCTTCACAGAAGGTAAGGAGATAACAAATTCAATTCAATATTTTATAGCTGTGCTGTGGAGCCGCTGATTGGTGAGTCTTCCTAATGCCGCATGAACAGAGTTTTCTAAGCTCTGTTTTATCGGTATGGGAAGATCAGCTCACCGTCATGCGGCTCTTTTTTAGTCTTGTCCATCCGCTGCTCCGAGCCAGCGGAAAGGACAAGACAATGAAAAGAATCCCCAAAACACCCGTTGAGTTCGACTACGACCTCTGGACTACCGAGGACGGCAAGTGCATGGTGCGCGTGAAGGCCACCGGCGAGACTACGGAGGTTGACCGTGAGGTCATGAAAGCACTCCGCAATGAGGAAAAGAAGCTCCGGCGCTCCTACGATACCGGGGGAGCATCTGACTGCGAAGACAGCGAGGATGCGCAGCCTTCCACTGTGCTGTCGCTGGATGCTGTCCCAGAGGATGAAGTCAACGCACCGACTTGGTTAGCCGACCCCCATGACTTCACAAACGAGGTTGTTACCAAAATACAGGAAGCGGAATTTATGGAGCAACTGACGGCGAGAGAAAGAGAAGTCTTTCTCTTTTGCATCCAGTATGGAGGAAGCCAGCAGGAATATGCTGCTTCTTCTGGCCTTTCCATCTCCCGTGTCTGCAAGCTCGTTGCCGCAATCCGAAAAAAAGCAAAAATTTTTTTCTGAGGGGTGCCAAGTTTTGCGGGAAAAATGTCCGTTGTAAAGTGAAGGGGTCAATCAAGACCGGCTTCACAGTACCTTGAAAACAGAATATCCAGTGCTGCGGATCTTTCCTCTTTTCTCGAAGCGACTTGCCTTCTGCCGCCAAGACCTTCCTCACGGAAGCGAGCGATCAACAGAGAGGCTAAACTGCCGTGTGGTGCGGCTGTTCGCCATGATGGAGAAGTTGGGTATAATGATACTTCCGTCCCCGGATTGCCGGGGGCGGCTCGGAGCGTTCCTCGGAGGGGTGAGAGTCCCATGATACCGATTAACCGTCGGTAGTCCGTAGCATTCCCGGAGCCGCAAGGCTCTTCTGGCGGGGGTGCGAGCTGCAAATATGCCGGAACACGAAACAAACCAATTAGCTACATTCAGCATACAAGTTTTCAGGATGAAAACTATGTGGCGGAGTGTCCCTAACCGGCGCTCCGCCATATCCTTTTGTCCTGAATACAAGTTCACATCATCAGGGAGGTGTTTGTAATATGATGAGCGTAGAAACCATGAGAAGCGTCAACCCGAAGACGGTTGACCGCAGTACCCTTGTCCAGCGGGACAGCATCCGGCTTGAGCCTGCGGCTGCGCAGGATGACCGGCTGCGGGATTTTATCCGACAGATCAGAAACCCGTATTGCTATCTGGACGGGAAGACCGTCGTGAAGATCAGCTTCTCGAAGACAGACACCACCTTGGAGGACTGTCTGGAACATTATCTGAGAGGACTTTGATTATGAACAAACTGAATCTTTTCGCCCGGTTCTATGGACAAGCGATTGAGCCTGTGATACAATGAAGTCAGGTCAAAAAAGAATACATGGACTAAGCCGCTGCCCTTGAGGGTCATGTGGCTTTATCGTGTTTTCCTCATACAAGAAGCAGAAGCCTTCGTCTTTCTGATTTGATGTATCACACCAAACAGAAAACGGAGGTTTTTTTATGCCCGGAAAAGTTTACCGGACGGCGATTTACTGCCGTCTGTCCCGTGAAGACGGGGACAAAGTTGAAAGCAACTCCATTGCAAGCCAAAGAGCCATTTGCGAGGACTACATTGCGCGGCATGACGATCTGGAAATCGTCTGCGAGCCGTTCGTTGACGATGGTTATAGCGGCGTTTCCTTCAATCGTCCGAACTTCAAAAAGCTCGAAGACGCAATCCGCAAAGGCGCGATTGACTGCATCGTGGTCAAAGACCTCAGCCGCTTTTCGAGAAACTACATCGACGGCGGGCGGTATCTGGAAAAGATATTCCCGCAGCTCGGCATCCGCTTTATCGCGGTCAACGACGCTTACGATAGTCTGACCGGCGATCCGCAGTCGGATTCCTTTGTTATCCCGTTCAAAAACCTCATCAACGACTCCTACTGCAAGGATATTTCCATGAAAATTCGATCCAGCTTGGAGGTCAAGCAAAAGAACGGTGAGTTCGTCGGGGCGTTCGCTCCCTATGGCTACAAGAAATCGCCGGATAACAAAAACCAGCTCATCGTCGATGGGGCTGTCAGCGAGTATGTGCAGATGATCTTTGCCATGTACAAGGACGGCTTCTCCATCGGTCGCATTGCCGCAAGGCTGAATCAGATGGGCGTGCTTTCTCCAATGGAGTATAAGCACTCGGCGGGAGTGAAGTTCGATACCGTCTTCAAGACCGGCGACACTGCAAAGTGGACTTACAAGGCTGTCCAGCGCATCCTCACCAATGAGGTATATATCGGTGTCCTTGCCCAAGGCAAGCGCGGTACGCCAAACTACAAGGTGCGCGTTGTGCAGCCGAAAGACGAAACCGAGTGGGTCAAGGTCGAGGGGGCGCACGAAGCGCTTGTTTCCTATGAGGATTTCATGGCCGTCAAGACCATGATGAAGCGGGATATGCGCTGCTCACCCGATCAGGACGAGGCACACCTGTTTTCTGGCTTCCTGTTCTGTGGGGATTGTCAGCAGTCTATGACACGCAAAACTGTTCCATCGAAGACGAAGAAGTACATCTACTATGTCTGCTCGACGAACAAGCATAGCCGGACCTGCAGCCCGCACAGCATCAGTGCAAAAGAGGTCGAGGAAAAGGTATTCCGCGCCATCCATGACCAGATCGAGCTTGTGGTCAATCTGGAAAAGGCTCTTGAGATGATCGAGCGTCTTCCTTCTCAGAACCGCAAGGCGTTCAATTATGAAGCGCAGATTGCGAAGCTCGAAGAAGAGATTGAGCGTTATCAAAAACTCAAACTTCGGCTTTATGAAGACCTCTCGGATGGGATCATTGACAAGTCAGAATACTTCGAGTTCCGTAACAGCTATACCAAAATCATTGAGGAAAAGCAGGAAGCTCTCCTTCGTGTGAAAAAAGAGATGAAGCAGACGGTCACAACGGGCACTACCGAACGGAATTGGGTGACGCTCTTCAAGCAGTATGAAAACATTGAGGAACTGAACCGCCGCGTCCTTATGGCGCTGGTTGACCGCATCCTGATTTATGAAGATCACGCGATAGAGATTATCTTCAAGTACAAAGACGAATATCAGCAGACACTTGAATATGTTCTCGGTTATGCCGATGAACTTGCCATTGCCGGATAAAGGAGGGATGAGCGTATGGCACGAAAAAGCAGAAAAATCGTAACCGCAGAACCGGTTTGCGAAGCAGCACCGCTGCAAATCTTTCCGACAGCCATCTATGCCCGTCTCTCTGTGGAGAACAGCGGAAAGTCTGAAAAGGTAGATGTAATCACCAATCAGATAGAGATTTGCAAATCCTATATCTCTGGATGCCCTTATCTCGATCTCGTTGATGTTTATGTGGATAACGGGCGCACCGGTACGGTTTTCGACAGGCCGGAGTTCAACCGCCTGATAACTGACATCAAAAGCGGCAGAATAAAATGCTTGGTAGTCCGCGATCTCAGCCGTTTTGGCCGCGACTACATTGAAACCGGCACTTACCTGGAACGCATTTTTCCGCAGATTGGATTGCGGTTCATCGCTATCAAGGAGCATTACGACAACTTTGATACGGACGGTTCAAATGAGAGCCTGATGATCCCGCTGCAAAACATGATCAATGCCCTTTACTCAAAGGACATTTCCCGGAAGGTCTCCACCGCCCTGAAAGCGCAGATGGAGCAAGGGACTTTCCAAAAGCGTAACCTTCCGTATGGCTACCGTTGGAATGAAGAGCACACAAACATGGTCGTTGATGAAGAGACAGCGAAGTATGTGCGGCTCATGTTCCAATGGAAAATTGAGGGCTGGTCAACCCCGATGATCCTTGATGAGCTTGACCGGCTGGGAGCACCTAATACGGAGCTGCGGAAGCGTCAGACCGGAACCCGCAAGGGAGATGGCTGCTCCTGTAAAGGATGGTACAGCTCAACGCTGTACGGCATCCTGACCAATCCGCATTATGTAGGCGATACGGTTCTCGGACGCTCTATGAAGGCGATCTACAAGGGTATCAAGTCCCACAATGTCAAAGATAAGGACGAGTGGATTGTGTTCCCGAACACGCACGAAGCGCTTATTTCCCGTGAAGACTTCCAGAAGGTGCAGGACATCCTCCAAGCGGCTTCTGAGGCTCGTCAGACGAGTATGCAGAAAACCGAGGAAATCCGGGCAACGCTCGTAAACCTCTTCGAGGGGAAAATCGTATGTGCTGACTGCGGGAAGAAGATGTACTTCCACCGCAAGCGGATCGACAAAGACAAGCGGAAGCGCTGGTATGCCTACTATGAATGCAGTACCTCAGTAGGTCGGCGTTACGAGCACTGTACTTCCCATTACACAAGGCAGGACACGCTCGAAGCGAATGTACTTGCAGCGATCCAACTTCAAGTCGAAGCAGCGCTTGACTATGACAAGCTGCTGGATAAGCTCAGGGGCAGCGAGGGCGAGAAAAACATCCGCGATCAACAGAATGCCCTCATTACAAGCCTGAATCTGCGGCTCAACGGCGTTTCTAAGAAGCGGGCACGCCTCTACGAGGATTATGCCGAGGGGCTTCTGGATGAAGCGGAATACTCCTTTGCCAAGAAGAGCTATGACGAACAATACGCTAACCTGTCCCGCCGTCTGGATGAGGCAGTACAGCGCCGGAGCAAGTTCGACGAAGCTATGTCGGTCGATAACAAGTGGATTACCTTGATGAAATCTGTCAGCACAGCAACGCAGCTCTCTCAAGATTTAGTAGACGAGTCTGTTGAATTGGTCAAAGTCCATGAGGGCGGCGCTGTGGAGCTGGTCATGAAGTACGGTGACATCTACGAGCTGACCATTCAGAGTATCAAGGAAGTTCAGGAGGCGATGTAAATGAACAAAGACTACACCATCGGCATCTACATCCGCCTCTCTATGGCTGATGAAGATACCGGCAGCGGAAACAAGGCAGAGAGTGACAGCATCGGCAACCAGCGTATGCTCATCAACCGCTACCTTGACAACCATCCGACGCTTTCCCAATATCCGGGGCTTGAGTTCGCGGATGATGGCTATACCGGGACAAATTTTCATCGTCCTCAGTTCTCGGCGATGATGGAGAAAGTCCGGCACGGGGAGATCAACCTGATCTGCGTCAAAGATTTTTCCCGCTTTTCTCGTGATTACATCGAGACGGGCAATTATCTCGAATGCACCTTCCCGTTCATGGGCGTTCGCTTTATCTCCATCAACGACGGCTATGACAGCGACGATTACAGGGGAACAACTGGTGGCCTTGAGGTTGTTATGCGCAGCATCATCTATGCTGCGTACAGCAAGGACCTCTCGGTCAAAACGACAACGGCAAAAATCCAGATGATGAAGCAAGGCAAGTATGTGGGCGGCTATGCTCCTTACGGCTATGTGCTTCATCCCGAAATCCGCAACAAACTCAAGCTTGACCCGGAGGCGGCGGAAGTCATTCGTAGGGTCTTTGATGAAGCTCTGGAAGGCCGGAACACCTCACAAATTGCTATTAGTTTGAACGACGACAACATCCCGACGCCGGGACAGTATTTCAAAAGCAAGCATCCTGATAAGAAGAAGTTCAGCTACATGAGCGATAAGATAAGCTGGACGGCATCTATGGTCTATAAAATCCTGACCAACTATGTTTATACCGGAGCGACGGTAGGCCACAGGCGCAAGTCCGGCGGTGTCGGCTCACGGAAGAGCATCCCACAGGATCGGGAAGACTGGATTGTCGTTGAGGGAATGCACGAAGCTATTGTCAGCAAAGAAGAGCTTGAACAGGCTCAGTCCGTTATTCGGGGCGGCGTAAAGAAGCCCAAACGGAACCCGCGCTATTATCCACTCAAAGGACTTGTGTGCTGCGGCAACTGCAAACGCGCTCTTACCAGACGCAAGCGCAGGAATGAAAGTGGTTACTTCTTTGAGTGTACTCACTCAACAAATGACCGTGATACGGAGTGCCCGGTTGGCGAAAGATACAGCGAGGCATGGATTGAGGACACCGCTTACAAAGCGATTGGGCAAATGCTCGCTCTGGTCGAAAAGACCGCAGTAAAAGAGCACGAGATCAGCAAGCGCAGGAAATCTGCCATCACAGAATGCGCGGACACAATCCGCGATTTGCAGAAACAGTCCGAACAGCTCAAGGCAGTCAAACTCAGGCTGTATGAGAAATACACTTCCGGCAGCATCACAAAGGCGGAATACCTCAAGCGGAAAGCAGAGACAGACACGAAGATGTCTGAAAACGAAGAAGCAATCCGTCAAGGCCATGAGCGGATGCAGGAGCTTGACTCTGAACATCCTTGCTCCGATGAGAGGCTTGATGCGGTGCTTGGCGAATACCAGAAAGGCGCAGGGCTTACATACGAGCTTGCTCATGCCCTGATCTCCGCTATCTATGTTCATGGGCATGACAGCATCGAAATCGTCTGGAAGTTCAAAGACATCTTTGAGGATGCAGAAATCTAATAGGCTGAATGTTACAAGCCGTTCACGGGTGGTCTTCCACCTATGAACGGCTTGTAAAATCTCAAAAATTTTTTAGTTCCTACTTGACACAAGAAGACTTATCACGATTCGGCAGAAACTACATTGAAACAGGACGTTATCTGGAAAGAATCTTTCCATTTATGGGAGTCCGGTTCATCGCCATCAACGATCATTATGACAGTGCGGAAGAAAACGATGATAAGGGACGTATCCTGATTCCGTTCAACAATCTTATCAACGATACCTATTGCCGTGACATTTCGATGCGTGTCAGAAGTCACTTGGATGTGAAACGGAAAGAAGGTCAGTTCATTGGCAGCTTTGCAGGATACGGGTATCAGAAAGACCCGAAAGACAAGAATCATCTGATTATAGATGAATACGCTGCGGGCATTGTGCAGGAAATATTCAAGCAGAAATTGAACGGAATGAGTTCACAGCGCATTGCCAGTCACTTGAACGAACTGGGTGTCCTGCCGCCAAACGAGTATAAGAGAGCCAATGGATTCAACTATACCTGCGGTTTTCAGGCTGGGCTGAATCAGAAGTGGACAGTGGTTTCCGTCAATCGTATTTTGAAAAATGAATCCTATACGGGAACATTGATTCAGGGTAAACGCAGGAAAATCAATTACAAAGTAAAAAAGAGCCATGATGTTGGAAGTGAAAACTGGATTCGGGTGGAAGATGCGCATGATGCCATTATCAGCAAAGGCGAGTTCCAGCAAGTACAACAGTTGTTGGAACTGGACACTCGTACCGCACCATCGCAGACAACAGTTTATCCATTATCAGGTTTTCTGCGCTGTGCAGACTGCGGGCAGAATATGATTCGCCGCACGGTGACGAAAAACGGGAAGAAGTATCAATACTATCACTGCTCTACCTATAAGAATGGCGGCGGCTGCACACCGCACATGATAAACAGTGAGAAGTTGACGGAAAGTGTTCTGGCTGCGATCCGGCATCAAGTGACACTTCTTGTAGAAGCGGAAAAGGTACTCTCCAATGCAGAGTTGGCAAGCGGCGAACAGATTGGCATAAAGATTCTGGACAGCCAGATCACTGCACTGGAAGCTGAATTAGAACGGTACAGTAATTTAAAAATCCGTCTGTATCAGGACTTATGCGATGATGTTGTCAGTCGGGAAGAGTACGGAGAAATGAATACTCGCTTTGCGCAGAAGATAAAAGAGGCACAGGATAAGATTCAGGAAATCCGCGAAAAGAAGCAGGAGGCATTAAAGCACGACACACTGCTTCCTACTTGGTTGGAAGAATTTAAGCAGTACGAACATATCAAAACGCTCGAACGCAGGGTCGTGGTGGAACTGATCGACCACATAGATGTTCATAGCAAAACAGAGATTGAAATTCATTTCTGCTTCGAGGATGAACTGCACAGTATCACAGAAAAATTTATGGAATATCAAGCACATCATGGAAATGAGGTGGCAGAGGAATGAAATGGGTCAGTTATACAAGGTCGATTTCCAGCAGGATCGGAGAAGAAAATCCATCCAATACGATTGCGGAACAGAATGAGCGCATTGCACGGTATCTAAAAAAGTGCGGGTGCAGCGTATCCGAAAAATACAGTGACCGCAGGAGAACAGCAGAAGCCACGGAGGGCTTTGACAAATTGGTACAGGATGGGATGGCTCGGAAATTTGATGCAGTTGTTGTGGATTCTATCTTCCGCTGTGGAAGAACCCTTCCGTTTGCCATTGAAGCACTGCAGAGGACGTTCTATCCGCTTGGTATCCAATTTGCAGTTGTGGAAGATGACTTTTGCAGCATAGACAAAACTGCCGAAGAGGTTGCAGAGTATTTCAATGGAAAGACCATTGATAAGATTCGTTCGGAATTTATTACCAATCGCCAGAATCACTTTGAAGAAGGTACATTGACCCATCGACAGGCTAAATATGGTTATGCGCTGTCGGAAGATCGCAGAAGCCTTGTTCTTAATCCTGAAAGCGCACAGGTTGTAAAGCTGATTTTTCAGATGTATCTGGAAGATATGAAAATCCCGGAAATCGCAAGAGCATTGGATGTACAGGGCGTTCAAACACCGCAAGTCCAGATGGCAAAGAAAAAAAGATCAAGAACAAAAAATAAGTGGCAGGATTCAACAATTCGCTCGATTTTGAAAAATCCACTCTATATCGGAAAGTGTACGCTGACACTGGCAAAGGCAAAGCGAGAATTGGAGGTTCCGGCGATTGTTTCAAAGACGGAATTTCAGAAAGCTCAGAAAAAGTTGGAATCTACGAGGTTGCCTTCGAGAAAAAAGGCTCGAAAAAAACCAAATCTGCTCTTCAAAAAAATCTATGACAAGGAAAGTGGAAAAGGTCTGCTGTGCAGAACATCAGAAGATGAAAGCCAGCAAATCTATTCGTTTGACAAGGGGTATAGATGCTTCTCTGGAAAAGCCCCTTTCATCGAAAGCGAGAAAATCTTTCGAGAGATTCTTTCAGCTTTGGAAAAAGAAAAAATGCAAGCTGCGCATATTGATAGGGTGCTGGACTTGAATCCTGAGAAAGTCAAGCAGTGCATGGATGCTGGACTGTTGCAGTACAGAAAAAGAGCAAATGAGATCGTTGCGCACTTGATGGCCAAGGACGATGAACGAACAGCAGTTTATCGGCAATACGAGCAGGGATCAATTTTACTAGAACAGGTAGAGGAGTATGAACATCAGTATCAGGTGGCGGTCCAGAAGCAGGAAGCGGCTTTTAAAAAAGTAATGCTGGCTGTTAATGACATAGAAAAAGCATTTAGCCATGGAAATCCCTGGTTGATGAAGTTCCGAGCGATTTCAATTCCTGAAAAATTGGAGCGCACACATCTTAAAGAATGGCTTGACCATGTATGGATCGTAGATTTTGAACAGGTAGAAGTGATCCTACAAGAAAGTGAGTGGAAGAGATTCTTCCCGGAAGAATGGCTGAACAACGGAGAGGAAGATTGTAATGGCAAGAAAGAGTAGAAAGAATATGATGCCGCAGGCTGCTGTGCAGGAGGCCGTACAGCAAAACGAAAAAGAACTTCTGCGCACGGCAGCGTATGCGCGGCTGTCGGTTGAGAACGGCGGGCATGAAACAGAAGATTCCCTGCACACACAGATTTTGCAAATTCATAATTATATCAGGGAAAACCCGGAACTGACGCTGACCGATACCTATGCAGACAATGGTTTTACGGGAACACGTTTTGACCGACCAGAATTTGAGCGTATGATGCAGGATATACGGACAGGCAAAATTCAGTGCATCGTAGTGAAGGACTTATCTCGATTTGGTCGTGACTATATCGAAACGGGAAGCTATCTGGAAACTATTTTCCCGATGCTCCATGTTCGTTTTATCGCCATCAACGATGATTTTGACAACATCCGGCAGTCGGATGTGGATAGTCTTGCGGTTCCCATCAAGAACATGGTAAACAGCTTGTACGCGAAGGACATTTCAAAGAAAATCAGCCTTAGTTACCAGATGCGCCGCGAGAAGGGAATCCCTACATCGTGGTGTACACCGTATGGCTATCAGTTGAACCAACAGGGAAATAAGCTTGAAGCGACTGAGGATGCGAAGTGGGTCAAACTGATCTATCAATGGTATCTTGCAGGAGTGAGTACAAACGAAATTGCCCGCAGGTTGGAATTTTTAGAAGTAGCAAGGCCGAACGAACGGCTGAATCGCAAATTACATGAGGGAGATGACCCTACCTATAATAAATGGCACCCCAGTACGGTTCTTCGTATTTTAAACAGCAGTGCCTATATTGGAGAACTGGTATCTGGAAAAACGCAAACTGCATCATACAAAGGGATTGGCCTCCATCCAGTGGAAAAGAAGAAATGGCATATTGTTGAAAACGCGCATGAAGCAATCATTCTGAAATCGGATTTTGAAAAAGTGCAGGCACGGCGGGAACAGAATAAGGAAAAACGGGAAATGGCGATGGCTCGTTCCAAGGCAACCAGAGAAAAGTGTTATAACCATCTCTCAGGAATGGTTTACTGTGGCTGTTGCAGACGCAACATGACGTTTGAACGGAGAGTGCATGGTACGGTGAAAGAAACGCACTATGGAGTGTTCATTTGCAAAAGAAAGAAGAACACGACTCCCTGCGCCTATCATGCGGTGCCGGAGAAAATGCTGATGATGGTGGCGATGGATCAGATTCATCATTTGGTGTCTACCATGTGTGAAGAAGAAAAGCTGGTAAAAGACATGATGCGCGGCAGCAATCTGGATTCTGCCCGTTCCATCAAGATGAAAGAAAACTCTATCCTGTTTCGGATTCAGGAAGCCGAAGAACGGCGGTTGCGCTTATATGAGGACTATAAAGCTGAAATTCTGGACGATGATGAATATAGTCAGCTAAAGGAACACTACATAGCAGAAAAGCAGCGGTTGGAACATGAACTGCAAAAGCAGCGTCAGCGCGCATTGGAACTGGAAAAGAGAATTAGAATCTGCGATGCGCAGATGGAGCGGATGCGCGGGATTCTGAATCAAAATGAATTTGATGAAGAACTGGTGCATGAACTTATCAAGAGAATCTATGTGGGAATGGACAATTCTGTGGAGGTCGAATTTAAGTGCAGCGACCCCTATCAGGAAGTGCTTGCAATCATGTCGGAGGTTCAGAATGAATGATAAAATTGCAATCTATCTCCGCTTATCATTGGCAGACGGAGATTTGAAAAAGGGCAGCAAGGATGAAAGTAACAGCATTGAGAACCAACGGATGCTGCTCCACGATTACATTGGAAAGCAGGAAGATTTATTTGGCGAGATTGTAGAATATGTAGATGATGGCTATACTGGCACCAATTTTAATCGTCCAGCTTTTCAGAAAATGATCGTGGATTTGAAGCAGGGCAATATAAAAGTCATCATGGTAAAGGATTTATCCCGCCTTGGTCGTGACTATATCGGTGTTGGCGATTACATTGAGCAGATTTTTCCGTTGATGGGAGTTCGGTTTATTGCCGTGAATAATTCCTTTGACAGCATGAAACTGAACAACGGAACGCCGGGAATCGAAGTGGCGGTCAGCAATCTGGTGAATAATATGTATAGCCGGGATATTGCGAAAAAGATTCGGGCTGCTCTGGAAACGAACTGGAAGAACGGGAAAGCCACCTGCACGAATGTTCCTTTTGGATATGTGTGGAACAAGAAAGGTGGGCGGCGGTGGGAGATTGACCCGGAGGCTGCAGTCTGCGTGAAAAAAGTATTTGAATTAGCATTGTCCGGCCGCAATACAACGCAGATCGCCTACGGCATGAACGAATTAAATCTTCCTACGCCGGGATTGTATGCGAAACGAAAGAATCTGCTGATGGGCAGCAATCCTATTATTGCCCCGGACAGTGAAATGTTATGGAACGCGGCAATCGTGTGGAGAATCCTTAGACGGTATGAATACACTGGTGCGTTGGTTATGGGGAGAAGAAAGAAAATTGATGTGAATACTACCTCTGTTCGGACGCTCCCGGAGGATAAGTGGATCATCGCAGAAAACGCTCATGAGGCCATCGTGACAAAAGATGAATACTACCAGGCACAGAAAGCAATCCGTAACGTAACTCCAATTCAATATAAGGTGGGTGATGATTTTGCGTTAAAAGGAAAAATCTGCTGCGGAAACTGTAATCGGCAGCTTCGCCACGAAAGGCAATATGGGGAAATGGTTTTCTATTGCGGCTATAAACGGTCAGCCGGAAAGTTCTCTAAATGCTACGGCGGCTATTACAGAGAATATTCGGTGAACGCAAAAGTGGCTCGTGCGATAAAAACAGTATTCTATGCGCTGGATGTGGTAAATCAGGGAATGCAGAAAAAGCAGTCTATCACGGTGCGCTGCGTGGACATTGAGGACTTGGAAAAGCAAGCAGAAGCCATTCGGGTAGAGCAAATCAAACTATATGAATCGTATGCGGACGGTGTGCTGCTGCGAGATGCGTATATAGAAAAGAAAAAGGCTCTTTCGGAAAAACTGGCTGCATTGCAGGATAGCATACGGACAGAAAAGGAAGAACAGGAGTGTGCCGATGAACTGGATGAAGAAATCCGCAACCTGACAAAGCAGGCAAGTCAAAAAACATACATAGGCGGTCTGACCAAGGAATGTGTAGATGCTTTTGTCAGCATGGTTTATCTGTATGACGATCAGACGATGAAAGTTGAGTTTAACTGTGAGGATGTGATTCGGAGAGCATTGGAAAAGTATGGCGCATAACTGCATAGAAACAGCAAGGTGAGCAAAAAGAATGCCCGTCTGGTTGAGAGGATTCGTAAATCTTCTCGATCAGGCGGGCATTTCATTCCGTAGGAATGACTTTGACCGCATAAGCCACAGACAGCACCCCGGTGTAATCCGAAGTGCAGCTGTGTCTTATGCGGGCTTTTTTGTTATATGATCAGCGGGCTACAAAATCAGATTCCCAAACCGTACAGTATGGCTTTCATCTCTCTTACCATCCGAGTGAGAATTTCCTGTTCGATTTCATTGCAGTCCAAGAGAAGACGGTGAATTTCGGAATTTGAGGTTGAAGTCGAGTGCATCAAACTATCTACCAGCAAATCATCAGTCGATACGTCAAGAGCATTGGCAATATCAACCAGTGCATCAAGACTTGGGCGTTTGATAGCGGATTCGATTACGCTAATATGTTTTCGTGTCATGTTAAGCTGCTCTCCAAGGGCCTCTTGCGTGATACCAGCTTGTTTTCGGGCATTTGAGATGCGCTTGCCCAAAGCTTTATAATCAGTAGCCATGTGCTTTTCTCCTTATGATTCCCCGCATAAGGCAGTACAATTATCTCGCATGATGGTAGGCAGAGCAACTCTATATCAAAGGTTCTAAGACCGCAAAGGGACACACTGCTAGCTGCTCTGTGGTCTTAGGCTGTTTTGCTACCTACTGGGTAGCAAAAGGCAACTCATGCTACCTGATGGGTAGCAGTCAAAACGCAACGAATGCTTTATAATAGAGGTAGGAAAAGACTGCAAATAGGAAGGAAAGACGATGGCGGACAAGGTAGAAAAAAGAATTCTTACATTATATAGTGATGTGCAGGCAACTTCTGTTCACTGGTTGTGGTATCCATTCATTGCAGTGGGAAAGATAACATTGCTACAAGGCGATCCCGGCGATGGAAAGTCAACCATGATGATGAATCTGATTGCGGAACTTTCTAAGGGTGGGAAAACACCGGATGGAAAGCCTATTGGGACGCCGCAGAGGGTTATCTACCAGTGTTCGGAAGATGGAGTATCAGATACCATTAAACCCAGACTGGAAAGATGTGGCGCAGATTGTAGAAAAGTAGCTTTTATCAATGAAGAAACATACAGTGGTCTAACACTGGATGATGAGCGTATCCGTCAGGCAATCATTGAATTTCGCCCACGGCTTGTAGTTATAGACCCGATTCAGGCGTATTTAGGAAGTGATTCTGACCTCCAGATTGCAGGGAGAGCCAGAAAACTGATGCAGCGTCTCGGAATGTGGGCTTCAGTATATGATTGTGCCATTGTGCTGATTGGTCATCTCAATAAGAAAGAGGGAACGAAAGGTTTGTACCGAAGCCTTGGCAGCATAGATGTGGTTGCTGCTGCGCGAAGTGTTTTGCAGGTGGAGCGTGACCAGAAAGATACAGATATTCGTATTGTTCGGCAGATAAAAAACAGTTTGGCTCCGTCTGATGGAGAAATTCGGTTTTCTATAACAGCGGAGATGGGTTTTCAATGGTTGGAGTGCAAGAGCACATTCGTTTCATCGGAACAACCGAAAGTGCCGGAATTTGAGTCAAAAACAGAAAAGGCAGCATATCTGATAAAAAAGTTGCTTTCTGATGGCGATATGAGAGCAAGAGAAATCTATATGCGGATGAAAGATGAAGGAATCAGCCGCAGAACCGCAGAAAATACGAAGAAAGAACTCGGTATCCGAAGTTATCGGAAGATGCGACAGTGGTATTGGAGCATCCATACGGGAGAATGAGGAAAAGCACATGATTACCGGTGAAGTAGAAGCAGTAGACCGTAAGCAAAAAATCAGAGACCGCTATAAGGGCGTAGATATATCGGAATTGGAAGTCATTCCCGCCAAAATCATAGAGGATTTGGAAACAAGTTCTGTGATTCGGCGTGTGGCAGCATATATCCGTGTTTCCACGGATAATGATGAACAGACTTCTTCGTATGAACTTCAGAAAAACTATTATACGGATTATATTCAGGCACAGCCGGGATGGGTATTTGTTGGAATCTATGCGGATGAGGGCATCAGCGGCACATCTCTGGAACACCGAAAAGGGATGCAGCAGTTGATTGAGGACTGCAAGGCAGGCAAGATTGACCTTGTTCTTACAAAATCCATTGCCCGTTTTGCTCGAAATATCGTTGACTGCCTTTCTGTGATTGAACTTCTGAAAAATCTGAATCCGCCTGTGGGTGTGAAATTTGAAGCAGATAATATCTATACGCTGGACAGCAATGGACGCATGATTCTGACGATTCTGGCATCTGTGGCAGAGGAAGAATCGCATTCCAAATCTATCATTATGAACTGGTCGATTGATCGGCGGTTCAGCCGTGGCCTGTTCCTGACCCCTGCATTGCTTGGATACGATAAAGACGAGGAAGGCAACCTTGTAATTAACCCGGAGGAAGCACAGACGGTAAAGGTGATTTACTACCTGTACCTGAATGGATATTCGCTTACGGAGATTGCAACTCTTTTGATGGAGTATAGCCGTAAGACGAAGTTGGGACGTGTGGAGTGGAATCCCGGTACACTTGCAGGTGTTCTGGCAAATGAGCGCCATTGTGGTGATGTACTGGCAAGAAAGACCTTTACACCGAACTTTTTGACGCATAAATCAAAGAAAAACAACAATGATCGGACACAGTACAGGCAGAAGAATCACCATGAAGCCATTGTTTCCAGAGAAGTTTTTAATGCAGCCAATCATCTGCGGGCATCCCGCAATTATTCAAAGAAAAACAGACCCTTGCCCGTGTTGAGCGTGGTTGAAGATGGGATTTTGCGAGGATATGTGCCTTTTGATAAGGATTGGACAGGTTTTTCGGCAGAAGAATACAGGGAAGCCTCTGAAAGCGTGATGAAAGAACCGGATGTCACTGTTACTGCGGATGTGAAAAAGCGTCTTGATCTGACGGGCTATGAAATAGTCAGGGTACAGTATTTTTCTACTATGCAGAATCCGGCTATGACGATTTCTAATGGACGATTGCGCTTTAACACCGCTTGCTTGAAAAAGTTTGAAAATGTTGAATATGTGGAGCTGCTGCTAAATTCTGTTGAACGCTGCATTGCCATTCGCCCCTGTGACAAGAATAATCCAAACGCGATCCGTTGGGGCAGACTGAAAGAGGGACGTTGGTGTGCAAGCACTTTGGGCTGTCGTGGACTTGCAAAGACTTTATTTGACATTATGGAATGGGATGAGGATTTGCGTTATCGGTTCCGTGGCCAGTTTTTGGAGCAGGGCGATAACAAAATGATGCTGTTCGCATTTGATGAGCCTGAAATGATTAAGGTGGAAGAAATCGTTCTGCCTCCAAAGGAAAACACCGAAGAAGATGAGGGCGAAACGGTCAAAAAGAAGATTTACATTTTTCCACCAGAGTGGGCTGGAACATTTGGACAGCCGATTACAAGTATAGCACAGGTGGGTATCTTACGGCAGGAGCATTATGCCGGAAACTGGGATGTATTTCGTCCTGCGACGGAGATAGAGGAAATGAACATATTTACGGCAGAAAGTCTAAATGAGTTGCTCCGTGAAGCGGAGAAGATAATGGAAGGATGGACTGATTATAGATGAATGAAGAAAACACAACAATCATGCCGCCAGAGAAGCAGATTGTGCAGGATGATAGAGACGCACGGGCGGAAGAACTGGAAAGTGCCTTTTCGTATGATGGCTACCAGGTCGTGCGAAAGGAATTGTTTGCCCATCTGCGTGACCCGGCAATCGTGATTCGTAAAGATAGTATCACATTCAATACAGCCTGTATCACAGGGCTGGAGGATGTGGTCTACGTTCATGTCATGTTCAACAATGATTTGAAGCGTATCGTTGTTCGTGGGTGTGATGAAAATGACAAGGACGCTCTGCGTTGGTGCGTGGCAAAACCGGATAAGCGCAAAAGCCGGAAGATGTCCTGCAAGCCATTTGCGACTTTAGTTTATCAGAAAATG
This sequence comes from Subdoligranulum sp. APC924/74, assembly GCF_003324125.1. Lineage (NCBI taxonomy): Bacteria > Bacillati > Bacillota > Clostridia > Eubacteriales > Oscillospiraceae > Subdoligranulum > Subdoligranulum sp. APC924/74. Next base: position 133,889 of record NZ_PSQF01000001.1, read on the forward strand.
GGATGGGACAGCGAGTGCCGATATAAAATGCTGGGGTACAGGATTACCTTTGAGGGTGAAACTCTGTATGTTTTTGATCTGCTTGTGCCAGAAATTTTTCATGAAGGACAGAGAAAAAAGAACGCAGTCGATTCGCAGGATAATGCTGCGTCAACAAAACCTGTGAACAGCCGAAAGGGATTTTACCTGGATGATATTGTGGGAACTTTTGGTGTGCCTGTGGAAGAACACCGGAAAGAATCTGAAGTCAAGCAAATGGATGGGTATGTGTCAATGGGGATTCTGACAGGAAAGATTGCTCCTGAAGCTGGAAAGGACTAATTGACAGGTTGTACAAGGGGAGGGTCTGTCCATTTGTGGGAGGTGAGCAATATGCAAAAAACAGAACAGAAAACGGAGCAACAGGCAGGACTTGGCATGAGTTTCTGCGAGGAAGAGGGACGAATCACGGTCTTCAGAAAAACGCTGGAAGCGTTAGAATGGCCGTCACACTATCGGTTTCTGTATAATCGTAAAATGAAACAGATAGCTGTACAGGCGTGTGGAGCAGAAGAATCAGGAGCGCATCGTGTGGGAAAACCAGACGAATCTAATAGCGGCGAAATCAAGTGTATGGCATTGGTTCGCATGATTTACGGGGATTCTGGGTGGGACAAGAAAATGTCCTATCGGCTGATCGGAAGAGCTTTTCCACAGCAGCGACTTGTTTCGTTTAAGATAACGGATGCGATGCAGATAGAAAACGGGAGAGTACTGACTGAAATGTGAATCTCACATTAGTGGGTTCTGAAATAATTAGTTGCCTATGATATAACAGTGGCGAAGAATGCAATAATATGGACAACTCCGTGCAAGGAAAGTTTACAGTTGGTTGCTTGATATGGGCGGTGAATTATGGTAAGATGGAAGTACGATAGGAGAGTTTACGCTCTTGTTGAATCTACTGCGAGGAAGTGAATGCCGATGGAAAAACAAGGCACGGTGGAAAATCAGCTTGCCCACACGATAGATCAGACAGAGTATGATTCGAGGTATGACAGAACAGCGAAAAAGCTGTTGGCAAACAAACAGATTCTGGCACAGATCATGAAAGGCTGTGTGAATGAATACAGCGATTGCACCGTAGATGATATTGTTGAGAAATACATCGAGGGAACCCCGGAGGTTGGCTCTGTTGGTGTTCATGTCGATGATACGAACAGACCCAAAAAGTCAACAGATGTAATCAAGGGTAGTAACAACGAGGACTCTACGCTGACCGAGGGAACATTGTTCTACGATGTTCGCTTTGATGCAATCGCACCGAAATCTGCGGACAGTGCAGAACAGGAAGAAGTCATTCGTCTGATTATCAATGTGGAAGCACAGACAAAATTCAAGCCGGGATACCCATTGACGAAACGGGCAATCTATTATTGTAGCAGAATGATTTCTGCACAGCACGGTCCGATTTTTACAAAATCTGAATATGGGAAGATTCGTAAGGTCTACTCCATCTGGATTTGTACTCAGCCGTCAGATGGTTTTGAAAATACGCTTACCCGGTACTCCATCAAACCCGAACAGTTGATTGGAGAAGCGCAGGAAGAAACCGAAAACTACGATTTGATGAGTGTCGTAATGATTTGTTTAGGCAAGCCAGGGACGGAGAATCATAAGGGAATCCTGAAATTTATGGAAGTGCTGTTATCTTCCACAAGATCAGGTTCGGAGAAAAAGAAGATTCTGGAAGAAGAGTTTGGCGTTGCAATGAGCGAAGAACTGGAAAGAGAGGTGCTTGAAGTGTGCAATCTTAGTCAAGGCGTAAGAGCCGAAGGCCGTGAAGAAGGCCGTCAGGAAGGCAGAATCGAAGGCATCGGAATTGGCGAGATTCGGATGCTGGTTCAGCTTGTTCGAGAGGGTGATTTACCGCTGGAGCGTGCTGCGGCAAAAGCAAAGATGACAGTTGAGCAGTTTAAGGAAACAATGGAGAACACCCCATTACAGGCAGTGTGAAAATAAAATAGCATAAGATAACGGATAGCCCTACAAGGCCCTGATGATTCAAAGAATTGTCAGAAAAGCCTTGTGGGGCTTATTTTTTTGCTTTTTTTGAGAATTTTTTTGTCCCTATCTTGACATCAGGGGGACTTGCGGCGGTAAGCGCCTCATTCTTCGCGGCTCTTTACAGTGCGTTTGGAAAATACGATGTAGTACATATTCATGCCGAAGGACCGGCTTTTTTCTGTTGGCTTCCGAAATTGTTTGGGAAGCGTGTTGTCGTTACCATTCATGGGGAGTGTGAAATAATATGGGCAACCAGAGAAAAGCCTGATTTCATGCGGGTTTACGCGGCTTGACCTTTTCACCTCAACCTGTTTCTGCCTGTCATGGTGCGTTACAGCAAGCGTGATTTCAGGTGCTAATGGCTTCTGGTTGCGCTCTATACTTAACCCACCACAGCGAAAGCTGATAGAGCAGAAAACAGAATAAGGAGGTACGAAGGCGAGCCTGCGTATAGATTGCTGCGGTGATCTGTATACAGGCATGTTGTCGTGCAATATGTACATAGATACAAAAATTACCTTTCAGGGGGATAGGGTCCGATAAGGACCGGAGGAGTATATTATGGAAAAATTTGATTATTTAGTAGTAGGTTCTGGACTTTATGGAGCTATTTTTGCACACGAGGCCAAGGCTCATGGAAAATCTGTTTTAGTAGTAGACAAACGTCCAAATATTGCGGGTAATATTTACACGGAAAATGTCGAGGGCATCAATGTCCATAAATACGGAGCACATATTTTCCACACTAACAACAAAAACGTCTGGAATTACATTACGCAGTTTGCTGAGTTCAACCGCTTTACCAACAGCCCTGTGGCTAATTACAAGGGAGAACTGTACTCACTTCCGTTCAATATGTACACATTCAACAAAATGTGGGGTGTTGTGACACCGGAGGAGGCTGCCTCTAAGATTGAGGAACAGCGCAAGGAGATTACTGGTGAGCCGCAGAACTTGGAAGAGCAGGCCATCTCCCTCGTCGGTCGGGACATTTACGAGAAGCTCATCAAGGGCTACACCGAGAAGCAGTGGGGACGCGACTGCAAAGAGTTGCCGTCTTTTATTATTAAGCGTCTTCCAGTTCGTCTGACTTTTGATAACAACTATTTCAATGCACTTTATCAGGGACATGAAATGTATTGGCATTCTGTGCAGAACCAATCGTACGCCTAGTGCTGACAGATAAATGGCTACCATGCGTTCCGTTCTTGCGCATTTTCTGCATTACTTACATGTTCTATCCAATCCATACCGCAAAGCAACCCTAACATATCTTTAATGCGGGATGTTTCACTGATGTCCAGACTGCAACTGCGCGCGATCTGTTTGATGTTGCGAGTTCCGACATTTTGGACAAGTTCGTTGGCAGCTCGGTAGATAAATGCAGAATCCATAATGTGATCTCCTTCCGGGGATGGCATAGTGAATGGAACAGTGATTTACAGGTTCATGATTCGTTCCTTTTCTCGCTTTTGTTCTCGGTACTTAAAATAGGCTTTGTGCATTTCATACATGATGCCGTCCATATCCTGCGGGGTCAAATCTCCGCTTGCAAATAGCTCAGTAAGCTCAAATGCGAGATGCTGGGCTTCTATTTTGCCCTTTTTTCCGTAGGCTTCGGCGGCACGTTCGATAAATAAAGACTGATCCGGCTGTAAATAGGTCAGAGGTACATGGAATATATCGGCCATCTTTTCAAGCATTTCAATACTGCGAGGGTAGCGGCCATCACGCTCCCATCCGATGATCGTTCTTTTGTTGATACCCAGACATTGTGCCAATTCGTCCTGTGTTAAAGAATGCTTCTTTCGTAGATCGCGAACTTTCTCTCCAAATTTCATGTTTGCAACCTTTCTATGGCGTAGTTATCGTGCTGTAACAATGTACAAAGGAATTTGTAAATATTCAATCTGAAAGATGCAACGAATTTTCACATTTTCCTCTTGACACGGCGGCACGACTTGCTTATAATATATGCTATATTCTATCATCTTTTGGATTATTATACCGTAAAAATCGTAAATATGCAAGCCGAAAAAGGTGAAAAAAGAGCGGAAGTTCAAAGGTGAAATTGAATAGAAGAAAAAAGAAACCTAAACCAACACAAAGGAGGCCGTGAGAAGATGAGCAACGGAGAACATGAAATCCGCACCCCAAAGGGGCTGCGGATTGGGAATCGCAGTGTCGTTGATGGAAAGAATATGCTTCAGATCAAGCGTGGTGGCTGTGAAGATTATATTTCTGCTGAATCTCTGGTGGAGTGTATTCACGGCCTTCCCGTGAAGAGTATCGAATTTTTCACAGCAGAGAACCAACGGAAAGAAGCCTGAAGCAGAGTGCTTCATCGACACTGAAAGCGCAGAGGTGGAATCTTAGGCGGCACCTGGTTAGCCGACCAGCTCCATCAGACGTTCTTTTGGGTCTACAATATAATATCTGTTTGTTAGAGCGATACCGTAGCAATATGTGATATAGGCCGGGACAGAATGAGCGAATGCAGCGCAGTAGTGCGCCTGTGAGTAACTCATCCTGTTCCGGTTTTTTTAATTTTTTTCAAAAACACCTTGCGAAATGCCCTTCCAGCAATTCTATATATGAGAGACTAAACATCACACCTTAAAAGTGAATCATGAAATAGCGATGCAGTAGGAGAAGTCTTAGACTTCCCGTTCAAAAAAAACGGGTAAGTCTGGGACAACTTTTGCTGCATTTTTTGTTTCAGACCGCCCGCAGCCAAAAGGCAGAAAGGTGGACATTATGATGACATTCAAGGATCTGAAAAAGCTTGTTGAACTCCCTTCGTACAAGGAACAGCGTGTTCCAACCGTGAAGGCACTTGAGGTATCTGGTGTGCCAGTGGTTACCGAAAAGGTCTTGGAAAATCATGGCAGCATCAATGTCTACCAGAACGGTTATGTGATCTACCGGGCGCACAAGAGGGTGACAGTTTTTTCTCTTCGCGACTGTGTACATTATAAATATGATGCAGCAGAAGGGGCGGGACATCACATTGAGGAAGAGGAATTTGATGAATACGAGTGGCACATCCGGCTTGTTCTGGAAGGAGAGGATCGTATTTTCATGAACTACGAGATCATTCAGGGAAAATGGATGCCATCCCGTGAGGACAGGGAGTATAAGGAAGAAATCCTGGAGGGAGTCGATGACGCAGTCAGTACACTGGAAAGAATGATAAGTGAGGAAAGAGTGGAAGAACTGCTCTCTACTTTGACTGATTTGCAGAGAAAAGTCGTTCACATCCACCTATTCCATGGTCTTTCTTTTACAGAGGCGGCAAAACACCTTGGCATGACCCGCCAGAATCTTACCGGAATTTATAACGCAGCAATTTACAAGATACAGAAAAAGCACTTCCGGGCACTGTGCAGTTGCTAACATATTATACATAATCAAAAGATGAGCCGTCCAATCACAGAAAACAATCTGAATTGGGCGGCTCAAAAATTTTTTTGAGTTTTTTTCAAAAACACCTTGCGAAATGACCTTTCTCCGATTCTAAGGATGAGAGGACAATACAAAACCTCTCACCGGAACCTTGAAAATTGAATAAGCCATCCCAGAGAGATACTTCTGATACTGAATGTGCATCCTGCGTGTCTTGTCAGAGAAAACGCCGCTGAAATATGGGGCAGGAACGGGCTGGGGCAGAATGGCAAAGCTCAAATAACAGCAGATACAATGCGGCGGAGTGTCGCAAGATGCTCCGTCGTAGGAATGTACTGTTATTTATAATAGTGCAAATCCAGCAGGAAGGAGGTGATGAATCTACATGAAGTACCCGTATTTCAGAGGTCTGGAAGCAGACCGATACAGTTTCTACCGTGTGCCGAAAGCACTCATCAAGGTAGACCTGTTTGAAAAGATGTCTGGCGATGCAAAGCTGCTTTATGCAGTCTTGCTGGATCGGATGAATCTCTCGCTTAAAAATGGCTGGCAGGACGAGAATGGAAATGCCTACATCATCTGTACGATAGATGAAATCATGGATTCGATTCGATGTGCCAGACAAAAAGCGGTCAAACTGCTGGACGAGCTGGAACACGAATACCAGCTTATTGAGCGGCGCAGGCAGGGCTTGGGAAAGCCGAACCTGCTCTATGTGAAAGACCTCTATGCGGGACTTTCACAATCGAACTACTGGAAGTATGAAAATCAAACTTCGCTTGGGAACATTCCAGCTATCAGATATCTTCTATAACACAGTCGGCGGAGTGCTTGGTGGAATAATGTATTGTGCGGTGATGAAGGCAAGAAAACGTCTGTAAAATTGGATGAAATTGTGATATACTGGGAGTGGTAGCTCCCTGCGCTGCTCGTAATAATCACACACCTCTTCGTGGTGAGCAGCAGGCAACGATCTTATGGTCGGCGAAGATGTGAAGATGCAATGGTGATAAGATGTGAAACATGATTAGATATAATGTAAAAGTAAATGACCAAATATATCAGGTGGATTTAGAGAGAGACACAACAATACACGATGCTGAAAGTACAGAATCAAGTGCAGATATCTGTTTTGAGGCAATAAAGGCGGAATATGATTATTGTGTTACAAGAGCGGAAAAACTAGAAAACAAGGTATACATTTTATTAGCTGCTTGCGCATTTGTGTTTGCTTTATTAACAACGCAAATTGAAAAGGCAGGAAAATTAGATGTGCCTCAAAGTGGGTCTGAATTGTTAGGAATAATTATATATACAATCTTACTTGTTGTGGCTGTTATAAGTAATGTTGGAATGCTTGTTATGACCGTTAGTTTATTGAAGAGTGTGAGATTTGAAAGATTGGATGCTGGATTACTATTAACAGAAGGAATTCCAGATGAAAAAGACACAACAGCAGTGAGATTTATTGGAAGGCTTTATGTTCAACATACATCGAAGAACAATGCAGTATTAGAAAAAGGCTATACCGCATTTAATAGGTGCGTTAATGCATTCTGCGTGAGTATTGTTGCTTTGATTGCGTTAGCGATTATTAGTATTTTTTTGGGATTATAAGGGGAAAAGTAATATGCCAGATAGAGAAGATATGAAGAGCATACTTGAAGCATGTAGAAAAACTGGACCAATGGATGAGCGTTTGGTTCGGGGTACAGCGGAATCGAGTCCTAGGAATAGCGAAGAGTATCATGCAGATGCCATGCGGGGTACAAATTATCTTCAGTTCTCGTATGATGGAAATGAAAATAAAGGTAACGATAACGAGTAATCTTTTAATATTTTGAAGAAGGAAAGAGGTTATCACGATGCCCAGAACGAAAGGCAGCAAAAACCGTCCAAAAACCAATACCACCAATGACTACGCATCTTAGATCGCGGAGAAGCAGGAATCTATTGTTTCCTTGACTGCTGAGATTGCATCCATCACCGCCAACATTGACACTTTAAAGGCTGACCTGAAAGAGAAGAAGACTGCTTTGAAGAAGGCCGAAAAAGAAGTGGCCACTCTGGAAGCAAAGAAGGCAAAGGCAGATGCTAAGGCTGCAGAAGAAGCAAAGAAAGCAGAAGCGGAATCCGTTCTGAAGAAATTGCTTGCCGAAGGCATGAGTGCCGATGAAATCCTCGCTAAACTGAAATAACAGAAAACCCGTAATGAACGCTCATTGTGGCTTGTTCATTACGGGTTTTAGGATTATATGAACATAAGGTCATCCGGCGGCAACATCAAACTGAAAATGTGCCGGAAGGTTGAGATTTTTGATAAACGCATGGTGCTGGGCGTGGTAGTGCCGTAGATCGTACCCCAGATGATGCAGTTCAAGAAGCTTCACCAAGACCAGATTGATATGAATGCGTTTGGCAGTGGCAATCTGAGCAGCATTCATCTTGCGTTTCGTCATCTGATAGACTTCCTCACTGTCCAGCATCAGGTGGGATGCAAAAGCATTCGGCTCATAAAGACAGATCTCCTTATCTGTAATCGCCAGAGATTTATTCAGCGTGTGCAAGTCCATAAGAATCTGATGCTCCAGATAATGCCCCAGAGCGTACCCGCAGACCATCTGCTTTGTCTGCGAATCAAGATGACTGTTGATAAGTATCAATGGCTTATCAAAGTGGAGTGAAAGAAAACCCAGCACATCTTTGAAGCGAGGTGTTTCAAGGATGTCCAGGCTGCAGCTTCGCGCAATCCGTTTGATGTTGCGGGTGCCGGTATTTTGGACGAGGTCATTGGCTGCTTGGTAAATAAGAATGGAATCCATAATGTGCTCTCCTTTCGAGGATGGCATAGTGAATGGAACGGGATTTTACAGGCTCAATATTCGGTTCTTTTCTCGTTCTTGCTCGCGGTACTTAAAATAGGCTTTGTGCATTTCATACATGATGCCGTCCATATCCTGCGCGGTCAACTCTCCGCTGGCAAAAAGCTCAGTAAGCTCGAATGCGAGATGCTGGGCTTCTATTTTACCCTTTTTTCCGTAGGTTGCTGCAGCGCGTTCAATGAATAAAGACTGATCCGGTTGTATGTAGGTCAGAGGCACATGGAATATATCGGCCATTTTTTCAAGTATTTCAACATTGCGAGGATAGCGACCATCACGTTCCCATCCGATGACTGTTCGTTTGCTGACACCCAGACACTTTGCCAATTCGTCCTGTGTTAAGGAATGCTTCTTTCGTAAATCACGAACTTTCTCTCCAAATCTCATGTTTGCAACCTTTCTATGGAGCAGTTATCGTACTGTAACAATGTGCAACGGAATTTGTAAATATTCAATTCAGAATGTGCAATAAGATTTCACATTTTCCTCTTGACACCGCAACACTACTTGCATATAATATATGCTATATTCTTTCAACTTTTATGGCTATTATACTGGAAAATGCGTAAATATGCAAGTGAAAAAGATGAAATTCAAGAAAAGTTCAGAAAAGTCCATAAGTTGAAATCGAATGAACGAAAAGGTGAAATACAAACCAGAAAAAGGAGGCCGTGAAAAAGATGAGTAATGGAGAACATGAAATCCGCACTCCGAAGGGATTGCGGATTGGAAATCGAAGTGTCGTTGATGGGAAAAATATGCTTCAGATCAAGCGTGGAGGCTGTGAAGATTACATTTCTGCTGAATCTCTGGTGGAGCGCATTCACGGCCTGCCCGTGAAGAGTATCGAGTTTATCACAGAGGAGGATCAGCGAAAAGACGCCTGAAGCAGAATCCTTCATCGGACACTGAGAGTGCGGAGGTGGAATTTTAGGAGGCACTTAGTTAGCCGATCAGCTCCATCAGATGTTCTTTTGGGTCTACAATATAATATCTGTTTGTTTAGAGCGATACCGTAGCAGTATGTGATATTGGCCGGAACAGAATGAACGAATGCAGCGCAGAAGTGCGCCTGCAAGTAGTTCATCCTGTTCCGGCCTTTTTTGTTTTTCAAAAAAATTTTTAAAACTGTATTCCAAAATGCCCCTGCGGATTCCTATTAGTATAGGGACTTCCCAAAAGTAGAAAGCAGCAAGAGGAATCTTAGATTCCCGTTTTAAAAAACGGGTGAATCTGAGACGATTTTTGCTGCTTTTTCAGTTCACCCGGAGCCGAACGGCAGAAAGGTGGACAAAATGCTTACATTGAAAAAGGTCAAAGAACTGGTAGAACATCGTTGTACTGTGGATTGTACGCCTACTTGCGTTGCCAGTGATTGCGCTGCTGTATGCGGCGGGATTTGTACTTAATCTTCTGTATGGTATCTGCGGCAGTATTGGTATGATTCTTGCCGGGCTGGGCGGCTTTGCGGCTTTCCTTGCACTGTTAGATGGCAGCTATGCACAGGCGGCAGCTTCGGCGCTTGTGGCGCTGCTGTTATGCCTGTTTGCAGCACCGATGCTGCTATCGCTGGCAGGAAGTGCCTTGATTGTCACTGCAGCAGCATTATTTGCTTGGCTGTTCTGAAAACAGAATATGACGATGAACCGCTGTCGGCTGCACAGCGGTTTTTCTTTTTCAGATAGCATTCAAGAAGTTATAAAGTCGGGATAGTAATGGAAGAAACTGAAATTGAAGATTATTTTGCCGATTGCTTTGCTAAACTTTCGCACACTCTTGCGAGGTGCGGCAATGAATGGTATAATCATAATAAAGTATACGCAGGAGGGCGTCATGGCTGTTTCGTATAATCGTTTATGGAAACTATTAGTCGATAGAAAAATGAGCAAAGCCGATTTGCGGAAAGCCTCCGGCGTTGCACCGAACACAATGACTAAACTCCGCAGAGATGAAGAAGTCACGCTTACAGTCCTTGGAAAAATATGCAGCACACTTAATGTCGATTACGGTGACATTATGGAGTATATAGACGAAAGGGATGACGAAGAACATGACCCCGGAAGAAAAGGCGCGTCTTGCGATTGATGAAAAGCTGAATCAATCCGGCTGGGTGATTTAAGACATGAAACGGCTGAATCTCTCCGCTTCTCTTGGTGTGGCTGTTCGTGAGTTCCCCACCAGTACGGGTGAGGTCGATTATGCCCTTTTTGTTGATGGTAAGCCCGTGGGCGTAGTCGAAGCCAAGCGCGAAGAAGCCGGATAGCATATCACGGACGTGGAAGTGCAGTCGGGCCGCTATGCCAACAGCACCTTCAAATGGATAAAGAACGAGTATGCCATTCGGTTTGCCTATGAAGCAACGGACAAAATCATTCGTTTTACCGATTATAAGGACATCAAGTATCGTTCCAGAACAGTATTCTCGTTCCACCGCCCGGAAACGCTGCGGGATTTGCTAAGGCAGCCCGATACCATTCGGAACAATATGAAGCACTTCCCGCCGCTGGACACCAACGGCTTCCGTAAGTGCCAGATTAACGCCATCAACAACTTGGATCAGTCCTTCGCGGATAACCGCCCCAAGGCACTGGTACAGATGGCAACAGGTGCGGGCAAGACCTTTACCGCGATAACGGCTGCTTACCGTCTGCTGAAGTATGGCAATGTTTTGAAATCAGGGATGAGGTAGAAAGGAAAGTTCCATGACAAAAGATGAAGTAACAAAACTCAGGATGAACAGTCCGGAATCACTACAGTTTTTAAATAATGCTACAAAATTTTATAATTTAATGATGATGTATCGTTGTGCTATTCGGGAGATACAAACTAAGCTTGAGGTTTTGGATGATGAATTTTCAGTTGAGAACAATCGAAATCCTATTTCTTTTATAAAAACAAGAATTAAGAAGCCCAATAGTATTTACAATAAACTGCAGAAGATGGGATATGAATTTACAACAGAAAATATACAGACATATCTCAATGATGTAGCAGGCGTTCGAATAGTTTGTGCGTTTATTGACGATATTTATATGATATCAGATTTGATTACCAAACAGGATGATATTAAAGTTATTGAAATAAAAGATTATATAAAAAATCCAAAATCGAATGGTTATCGAAGCTATCATATGATTGTTGAAATACCAGTATTTTTTGCTAAGGGTAAAACACCTATGCGTGTAGAATTACAGATTCGAACCAATGGTATGGATTTCTGGGCAACGTTGGAACATCAACTTCGCTATAAAAAAGGAATTGAAGAAATGCCTGGCTATGATGAGATAAGTGAAGAATTACTTCATTCTGCAAGAGCTATCATTGAAGCAGATAATGAAATGCAGAGAATAAAAGACAAAATTGGTATGTTCCACGAAATTTAAGCAGAAATTTGATCGAGTAGAAAGGTTGGAATATATATGAAACAAGATACTTTAGAAGGAAAAGCGAAAACAAAAAACGGAGTAAAACGATTGTGTTTTTCCATAGTCTGCATTCTTCTAGAAGTAGTTTTTATTATTACTATTGTAACACGCTTAAATGAATATGCAGAAATCATAAATCTATTTACAAGGATTTTAAGTGGAATTTTAGTTTTGGGATTGTATGCATCAGATAAGACATCTTCCATGAAAATGCCTTGGGTTATATTAATTTTAATTTTCCCAATTATGGGTGTAGGCCTATATTTATTGATTGGTTTGAATGGCGGCACACATAAAATGCGTGAGCGATATGCAGAAATTGATAGCAAATTGTTACCAATGCTTTCCGATAATCAGGAGTGCTTAAACAGAATAAACGAAACGATTCCGAAGGCAGGAAATATTGCAAGTTATATACAAAGAAATTCGCAGTATCCAATCTATCAGAATACGGATATTGTGTATTTTGATGAAGCAGTGAAAGGATTAGAGGCACAGCTTAAGGATTTGGAGAAAGCACAAAAGTTTATCTTTATGGAATATCATGCGATAGAAGACGCTGAAGCATGGCATAAGATTCAAGATGTTCTGGAAGAGCGAGTAAAAGCAGGTGTGGAAGTTAGAGTATTCTACGATGATATGGGTTCTATAGGCTTTATTAACACAGATTTTGTGAAAAAAATGGAGGCAATAGGAATTCATTGCCGTGTATTCAATCCGTTTATGCCAGGTTTAAATCTGTTTTTGAACAATCGTGATCATAGAAAAATAACAGTTATTGATGGAAAAGTCGGATTTACAGGTGGATATAATCTAGCAAACGAATATTTTAATTACACACACCCGTATGGACAGTGGAAAGATACAGGTATTCGTTTAGAAGGAGATGCTGTTCAGTCGCTTACAGTGACATTTTTAGAAATGTGGAATGCTGTTAGTGAAAAAGCTACGAATGATACTGATTTTAGTAAATACATTATTCATTACGATTATAAAGCACAGCAAACAGGTTTTGTTCAGCCTTATGCAGACAGTCCTATGGATAATGAGCAGGTCGGAGAAGAAGTTTATATCAGTATGATAAATAAAGCTGAAAAATATTGTTGGTTTATGACTCCATATCTAATCATAACAGATGAAATGACGCATGCGTTATGTCTGGCTGCTAAGCGAGGGGTAGACGTAAGAATTATCACACCTGGTATCCCTGATAAAAAATTCATTTATAATGTAACTCGTTCTTTTTATCATGGATTAGTTAAACATGGTGTTCGTGTTTATGAGTGGACTCCTGGTTTCTGTCATGCAAAAATGAGTGTGGCAGATGACTGTATGGCAACTTGTGGAACAATTAATTTGGATTATCGAAGTTTATATCACCATTTTGAAAACGGCTGTTTTATGGCAGATTGTCAGGCAGTTGTGGAAATAAAAAATGATCTGATAAGAACGATGGCAGAATGTCGTGATGTGACAGACCAATATCAAACCGGACGAAGTGCATATTTGCGACTGGGACAATTATTTATGAGATTATTTGCTGGATTGCTATAAGAATCTGATGAAACGACCTTTCAAAAAACAGTTGATTTAGAAGTTAACTGTTTTTGAAAGGCCGTTTTTGCTATATCTAACAGTCTGTTGTACAAAGAAGATTTTGCATGGATGAAAAAACAAACCTTGTTGAGGTTAAATTGAGTTTTCCATTGTATTGTATTGCTAATGAATAAGAATAAGAAAAAGAACAGACAATGCTGAATGCTCTGGAAACAAGAATATCTGAGTATAGTATGTAAGTTCGTAACAGAATGAAAGGAGCGATTCAAATGAGCAATTTGGAAAATTATATGAAACAGCAAGCAATTTTTTGTGAACAAAATGATAGCATTAGTAAGAATCTGTATTTAATGATTCAAAATCAGAAAATTTGGTGTCAGTGACGTTATTGCAATCACAGCGGCAGGAAAGACCGCATTTTACTATGTGGACAAAGAAGCACTGGTAAAGTTCAACGGCTTTCTGGCACCAAAAGCTGAGGGCAGCTACCTGATTTTGAATGAGGGTGGCTATCAGATAGAAGGCCAAACAGATACATGGAAAGTCATTGACGAAAAGAATGTGCAGGAGCAAAGATTTGTGCAGCTTGTCTGTGAACAGACAAAAAAGCAAAAACCGGACATTGTTCTCCACGACAGCGGAGTTTTGGTGGCGCAGACAATTTACGGATTTGACAGTTCGGTTATGAAGAAAATCGAAAAGTTTCTTCGAGAACAAAAGCCGGAACTGCTGCATCATCAGAAGTTTTTGGAGAATGGCACTGCAGAACGTGCCAAAGAATCCGGCACAGAGCAGAATTACAACATGATTGATGGCTGTGTCAACAATAATCCGAAGAAACCGCGTATCATCGGAAATCGGATTTCAGTCCTTGACCGCCTGCACATCAAACTGGAAGAGCGAAAACAGAAAAGTCAGCCCCAGCAGCAACAGCAGCAGGAAAGAAGCCGGAAAAATTAAAAATCCGATGCAGTGCAGAGTGGTGGTTCCATAAAAAGAGCCACCACTCTTATTTTGTAACCGAAACGGAAACAAAATATTATGAAACTCAAAAATAGTTTCCAAATGATTGATATTCTTGGCGAGAGAGCGTATAATATAAGTACAAGAATAGGAGGCGATTATATGCTGGATGTAAATATGATAATTGCAAACAACATTCAGGCTGAACTGAAAAAAGAAAACAAAAAGCAAGTTGATCTGGCAGAAGGAATTGGAGTCTCCAAGCAGACAATGAGCAAAATCATGAATGGTGCAAGAGCAATCAACGCGATTGAACTTCATAAAATTTCTGAATACCTTCATGTGTCGATGGATTCTCTGATGAAGATGCCGGAAAAGCCGATGGACACAAATGTAATCCATGCGTTTATGGGGCGTGTTAAAACTGAGGAAGCAAGAAAGGGAATCCAGCTTGCGGATGAACTGTCCGATATGATTCTGTTCCATACTAGGGTGTGCGAGAATGGCAAAAAGATGGAGCAGCCCTGGGAGGATAAGTGATGAACAATGTTCTGGAAGATAGCCTCTTTGTAAGCCAAAACAGGAAATTTGATGAAATCCAATCCATCGTCAGGCAGTTTTCAGCAGAGTATGTCGGCAATTCCATTATCAAGGACAATATCTTTGCTGTCATACAGAACTATGCCAGAAAGAAAGAGATCGCGCTGGAAATGCTTCGTTATCCGATCCATGACGATGAATTATGGGCGTTGACTTTTTTGAAGCAGGATACGATTTTTGTGTGCGTAAATACAGCACTTCCGCTTTGTAAGCAGTTTTTTGCTGCGGCGCATGAACTGTATCATATCTACTGCTATGTGGAAAATGCAGACCAGAGCTATATAAAAAATGGTTCTATGCTGGATTCGGCAACTGGTGATGAAACAGGAAGAACGCAGGAGGACTTGGAAGCAAACGCCTTTGCAGGACTCCTTCTGATGCCGGATCAACTGCTCCACGAGCAGATTCTGCTGTATGGGCTTGATAAAGATTTGGTTACGGTAGATTCTGTCCTGATGCTTATGGATATGTTTGCTATGCCCTATAAGGCAGTTGTACTGCGTTTGTTTGAAAGCGGGAACATATCTCATCAGCAGGCTGAAAAGCTGCTGGAGGTAGGCTCTGCGGACGTAATGGAAAGAGTATCGCTGACAGGTAAAGCAAAACGCTGGCAGCTCGATGGCAAAGGAACAGAATCTTTTGGCACACTCCTTGAGAAAGTTGAGTATAACAGACAGCATGAGTATCTGACGGAATCCAGAGAAAAAGAAGATGTGGCCTATCTTGCTCAATTGAAAAAAGAGTACGGCTTGGATTGAGGGGGGTGTCAGATCGAAGTGAAAAGATACGCACTGCTGAATACTGACTTCATTTCCAAAACGCACTCTGTTCAAGATGATGGCGGCAATCATTTGATTGATCGGGTCATGGAATTGCCGGGGTATGAGTTCTTTTGTCATGCGCAAATTGTAACGGAACTCAATCGGTATAATGCTGATACGCCAATCTGGTTGAGCGAGAAGATTGGAGCGCAAAAGATAAAAAGCTACACGGATCAGGAAATCCTTGAAAGCCTGTCACTTGTGCGAGGGCCGCTGGCGTGTGCGACTTATACGCAGATGTTAAAATTGGCCTGCGATGCCTTTTCTAAGGATTACTTTTCGGAACATTATCGGGCATTGGAAGAGGCTGATTACACGGTAATATCGAGAGAGGACTATTTGAAAGAGCTTGAACGACTCGATATAGAAGTTGGTAAGAAAAATAACCTTGGGGAAATCAAGTCGTTTGTGCTATTACAGGTCTTGTCGGTGATGCTTGGTGAGCAGATCTATGTGTTCTGCTCCGATGATAAAAATGCTCGGAATGGAGCCACAAATTTTGAAGATGTTCGGTGCATCAGTCTGGTATCAGTATTCTCACGTTTAAAAGAAGAATCAAACTGGACACTTGCCGATGCCGAACCGTACATTGAATCACTCATTGCGTTTTATCAGGATCATCACCAAACCACTTTCCGCGTAATGGAAGCGTCTGAGGTCAGAAGATTGCAACGGATACCATGCAGGCAGGTGTTACAGGAAATCTTTGATGGGAAATTTATTGAACTAAAAAATGGTATGCTGCGGTACAAGCAGTAAGTGAAACGAATAGCCAGCGTATTGTGTGGAATGAACCACATGATACGCTGGCTGTTTTTGCTTTTGGGTGACTTTGAAAGTGGGTTAGAGAGATTGCTCATATTTTCGAGTGCGCTGCTGTTCGTGCTGCTGCACTTCTTGTTCTGCGCCGAGGATGCTGTCTACATTGGCACACACGGTCTGGAGTTCTTTGTGATAATCCTTGAAATAACGGTAAGTATCGTATTGGGCGTCCTTTTGAATCGTAAGCTGCTCTTTTTCTGCCCGGAGGTCTTTCATGGTAGGAAACTTCCCATCAGGCGAGTGCTGCTTCAGAATTTGAAGTGCTTCCTCATATTGGGCAAGTTCGTCCGAGCGAGCTTGACGGAAAATCTTCTTATTCGGGGCTTTTAGAAATTCTCCGTAAATGGATTTTGTGGAGAGATGCTGACCAAGGTAATGAATCTGCTCGTTTGTTTTTTGTAGCTTGCTTTCAGTGAGCTTTGCATCGCCGCGCGCTTTTGCCATTTTGGTATAGATGGCCTCTGCAGTTTCTGAAAGTTTTTCATAAGAGTCATAGCCGTGTTCCTGCACATAGGCAATCGTCCGGGCCATCTGCTGCAGATTGGAAATTTTTACTTTCTGCGCATAAGCGCGGCTCTGCTGGGCTTTTACACAGGTCTGCAAGTCAACCACAAGGCGCAGATCGGACTTGATGAACAGAATAACCATAGGATCATTTGCGCCCCAATGAGGATTGTTCTGCTCTGCGGTCCTTGCATTTTCTGCAAAAATGTGTAGTAGCCTATCACGGTGATAATTAGAGCCGAGGGCGCGGGCAGAGATATACTTTTGTCGGTCGGCAGGCAGATAGCTGAATCGTCCGCGGTGGTCTTTTACTAAAATACCGTATTCTGCCTTCAAGAGTCTTTGAAATTCTTCAAAGGATGTGGCTCGTTCAGCAATGTCAGAAATGGCGTTGCGGACTTTTTCTTTGCCTGTTTCAAAAGTAGTACGCATGGGGGTAATGCCTTCAATCATAAGTTCCATGTTGGCAATGTCCAGATTTTGCTGACCGCGCTGTTTGGCGTAATACTCCTGCGGCGAGATTCTGTCCGCAGCAGGGGAGAGCAGATCGACTTGATGCAGTCCCTCCTGCTGGCAAATGTTCATCAACGATTTCTGTAAGTGCTTCAAATAGTCTTTGGTAAGGTGGTGCTTGTAGCCAGCCTTACAGTCGATAGGCCGCTCGGTGAATGGCTGCGGGTCAACATCAGATTTGCGAAGGCTGTTGATTATGATGTGGGTGTGAATGTTGCCTGTGCCGTTTTTACCATCGGTGTGGGTACAGACCAAAGCCTGATGCCCCGGAAAATTGGCCTTTGCATATTCCATGCCGATGGTCTGCGCCCACTCACCAGTCAGGTTGTGGTCAGTGTTGTCTTTCGGGTCGTGGCTAATAATGTAGTGGTGGCTTTTGATTTCATCGTAAGTGCTGTTCTTGTTATACTCATGATTCAACAGTTCGCATTCAAGGTCAAATGTTTCAGGATCACAGTTCAATCCCTCAAGATAAAATTCATCCCGGAGCATCATATTCCCGTTTTCATCAAGGACGGGAACCAGATGAAATTCATCATAAGAAAACGGGAGAAGAACTATTCTATTGCAGCTACTGCCGTGCTCACAAGGAGAATGGAAAGGAATTGAAAGCTCCGGCTGCATCTGTATATAAAAAGGTGATAGATGCTATGGAGAGAGAACGTCGAGAAGAAGAAAAGATGTACTCCGCAATTCAGCAGGGAGCTGGCAGAAAAGCAATTGAAGCAGTAAGAGCTGATAGTTCGATGCAGATGAAGACCATTCTGGCTGAACTTAATATGGAACAGTTTCGCCGTGTACCGTTATATGAATGCTATATGGCCGATGAAATCACGGAAGAACAGTATCATGCTGAAGTTCTGGACTATGAAGAAGCCCATCGAAAGCTGAATGAACAGCTTACGGCAATCATGGAAAATACGACGGTATGGGAACGGGCATTGAGTTTGCGAAATCCGTGGATTCAGCAGATGGAACAATATAAGACCCCAGAGGCACTGGATCGTAATTTTGTAAAAAAGTACATTGAACAGGTCGTGGTTACATTTTTGGGCGATAGGCAGGCAGAAATCAGTTTAACGATGAAAACACAGGAATGGAAGCAGATGCTTGAACGGATAGAACTGGAGGGTACAGACGATGGCACGAAAGAGTAGAAAGAATTTGCCCCAACCGGAACAGGCAGTGATTTCAGTGCAGTTCCCGGAATTGGATGAAGGAAAAATACCAACCGCAATCTATGGACGGCTTTCGGTGGAAGATAACGAAGATAACGAAAGCATGGAAACGCAGATTGCACTGGTGCAGGATTTTATTAACCGCAGCAGTGAACTGAATTATGTGGATACTTATTTTGACAATGGCTTTACAGGAACAAATTTTAAGCGCCCGGCCTTTACCCGTTTGATGAACGATGTGCGGCAGAAGAAGATCAAGTGTATCGTTGTAAAAGACCTCTCGCGCTTTGGTCGCAACTATCTGGAAGCGGGGTACTATATTGAAACTGTATTTCCGTTTCTTGGTGTTCGATTGATTGCTGTCAACGATAATTTTGATAGTACGCGCAAAGAGGATATGGAAAGCATGGCTCTTCCGATTCGGAATATGATCAACACCATGTATGCGAAAGACATTTCCAAAAAGGTGTGGAGTTCCCTGCAGCGTAAAAAAGAAGCCGGCTATGCAGTCGGAAGTGATGCTCCGTTTGGATATATTCGGAATCCTGTGACAAAACGAAATGAGATTGACCCGGAAACGGCTTTTTATGTACAGTTGATTTTTCAGTGGGCACTGATGGGCGTAGCGATTTATGAAATCGCCAGACGGATGACCTTGCTGCAGGTTCCTACCCCACGAGAGTGGCATCGGAAAATTGTTGAGGGAAAGGATGTTGTTACTTATAAAAAATGGGGCGAAACCTCGGTACGGCATATGCTGGCAAATCAAACCTATGTGGGAGATACCATCAACAATAAAAGCACACAGAAGTTTTTTGCGGGGCAGGACAAACGTGACTTATCGAAAGAACAGTGGTATGTGGCAAAAAATACACATCCAGCTATCATTGCAAGGGATGATTTTGAAAAGGTGCAGGAGATTCTGACGAAGAATCAGAAAGTGTTCAAAACAGTAAGAGCAGAAACAGAACAGATTCGCACGGAGTATCAGAATGACCTTGCCGGAATGGTATTCTGTGCAGACTGTGGCAGACCGATGGATTTTGATAGGCTTCCGCATGGAGCAGAAGAAAGTAAAAAGGTTTGCTACTATATTTGCAGAGCAAGGCAGGCGGATGATAAGTGCATCGGACATCAGATTACGGAAAAACTTCTGAAAGCTCTGGTAATGGATCAGCTGCATCTTTTCATCGTTCGGCTCAGTGATAAGCGCAAAATTCTGGAAGAACTGCGAAAAATCGAAGATATGCAGAATCCTGTCTACCGTGCAAAGAGTGAGGTAATGAGCCTGACGGATAAGGTTGGGCAGATGGCGAAGAAAAGAGAACAGCTTTATGCGGATTATGTGGCAGGCGCGGTGGATTCCGAAGAATATCAACAGATCCGGGAAGAGTATTCCAGACAGTATGATAGCCTGCGGACAGCACTGCAGAGAGTAGAAGCAAAAAAGATGGAAGTAGAACAACAAATCAGAGAATATCTGAATATGACTTCCAACCTGGAAGCGCATCTGGATGACTTTGGATTTGATGCTCAGCTGGTAAAATCCCTCGTGCAGAGAATCGAAGTGAGTGCAGATAAGCGGATTCGCATTGTATTTGGATTTCAAGATGTGTTAGCAGACTTTGGAAAGGAGAGTGCGGGAAAATGATTGCAACGTATCAGCGCATTTCAAGGGCGGACGGTGATTTGGGTAAGGATGGAAAAGACAAGAGCAACAGCATCGAAAACCAGAAAGAACTGATCCAGCGGTATATTTCCCACAAAGAAAGTCTGCAAAATCTGCCGGTGATGGATTTTGTGGATGATGGTTACACAGGCAGCAATTTCGACAGACCGGGCTTTCAGAAGATGATGGATGGTGTGCGCAGTGGCGAGATTGATACCATTATCGTAAAGGACCTTTCTCGTTTTGGACGTGATTACATTGGTGTGGGCGAATACATGGAGCAGATTTTTCCACTGCTGGGTGTCCGGCTCATCTCCGTCAATGACAACTATGACAGCAACAATTATAATGGTGCGACACTGGGGATGGATTTGGTTGTAAGCAATCTGGTAAACACCATGTACTGCCGGGATGCAGGAAAGAAACTTCGGACAGCCAATCGAGTGAAGTGGCGTAAGGGGATTTCTACAGCATCTTCTGCACCGTTTGGTTATCAGTTTGACCCAAATAAAAAAGGATCATATATCATTGACCCACCAGCGGCTAAAATTGTCCGTCGTATTTTTGACCTTGCGATTCTGGGACTGAGGACGCGAGAAATAGCGATGACGCTGAATGATGAAAATGCTCCGGTGCCAAGTGTTTATAACCGGGAGCATAAGGCGTATGGAAAAGAGACAACTTACACGATTGCGCCTGTGATACTTTGGGATAGCACTCGTGTCTGGAAAATTCTCACAGCGTATGTGTATACCGGTGCGATGGTTCTGGGAAAAAGCCAAAGGTTGATTTCCGGTAAGTCTATCTCTCGTACTGTTCCGAAAGGGCAGCAGTACATTACGGAAGGAACCCATGAAGCCATCGTCAGCCGGGAAGAATTTGAAAAAGCGCAGCTTGTCATAAACAACCGCAATAAAGTAGTAATGGGCAGCGTGGATTTTCCACTTAAGGGAAAAGTTCGATGCGGTAATTGCAGACGGGCTATGGGATATGACTACAAACAGGCTTCTCCCATATTCTGGTGCAGAGAGGGACAGGAACTTATCGGGCAGACCAAATGTTCATCGGAGATATTTCAGGCCAATGATATTGAAAATGCAGTATTTCAGGCATTGAAAAAAGAACTTTCTTTATTAGGCTCTCTCTATGGTGATATTAAAAAGGAAGAACAGAGCTTGAAAGAAGCCAGTAGAAAGGCAAGCCGTCGAAAAACATCGATGGAGCAGGAACTGAAAAATCTGAAAGGCGAGAAGATGCGGATGTATGAGGAATACGCAGCCGGAACGCTCTCTCTGGATAACTATAAGAACAAAAAACAAGAATATGATAGGAAGATTGCGGAGGTGCAGGATAAAATTGAACAATCCAAGGCGGAAGAAGCTGCCCAGAGCGTTGTTCCAGGAACGGTACGCGCAGCGGCAGAACAGGCAGAAAATTTCCTGCACGGCACGAGACTTACGGCAAGTATGGTATCGGCCTTCATCGAAAATGTTTATGTGCATGAGGGTGGGCGAATCGTTGTACAGTTCAAATATGAGCAGAGTATACAGGATGCCGTAAGAGCATTACACACAGATTAAATATCAAAAAAGGCGAAGCTGCCCATGCTATTACATTGGTGAGTGTGATATAATATGGGCAACAGACCAACTGGAAGGAGGACGAAATGAGTATAACCCGAAAGCTGGCAAAGCTGATATTGACCTTGTTGACCCTGCCGCTACTCGTAGTAGTATGGCTGCTGAAATGGTTCGTGATGTTCCTTTATTGTTGTTCAGCATGGATATTCTATCTGCTGGGCAGTGTGCTGTTCGCAACGGCAGTGCTTTCATTCCTGATGAAGCAGTCGCAGGGGAGGGAAGCACTTCAAATGCTGATCGGAGGATTTGTGATTTTTATGATTCCGCAGGTGGTTGGCAGCGTGGCTGTGTTTTTGGAACTGGTGGCAGCAACGATTCGGCAAGTATGGTACATATAAGGAGGTGAAACCTAGAATATGAAATTAGCAGCGATTCATCATGTGGCAATCATCGTTTCAGATTATGAGAAATCGAAAGACTTCTATGTGAATAAGCTGGGATTTGCGATTGTACGAGAAAACTTCCGTAAAGAACGGAATGACTGGAAACTGGATTTGCGTGTTGGTGAGGGTGCTGATGCGATTGAACTGGAGATCTTCGCAGAGCCGAACCCGCCTAAGCGCGTGAATCGACCGGAAGCCTGCGGACTGCGGCATCTAGCATTCCGGGTGGAGGATGTGGAAGCCACTGTAGCAGAACTGGAACAGATGGGGATAGGATGCGAACCGATTCGATTGGACAGCTACACCCAAAAGAAGATGACATTTTTCTTTGATCCAGATGGTTTGCCATTGGAACTGCATGAATAAAAAACAACGCCCTCATAGTTGAGAGGATTCGTAAATCTTCTCTGCTATGAGGGTGTTTCATTCCATAGGAATGGGAAGGTTATAGATTGAGCGTTTCTACCCATGCGAATAGATCTGCTTTGGTGGAGTTGGAGTTAAACACTTTTTCATGCCTCGTATCTGACAATTTCCATAATTAGAAAATATTGAGTCTGATAAAATAAAAGTTTCCGAAACGGGAAAATAATTTGATATCCTGCGTACAATATGCTATACTGAGAAAAAAGGAGGAATGCAGATATGGTTGAACGAAAAGAATATCTTGACCAGCTTTGGGCATGGAAAGATGAGCGGCAGATCAAGGTCGTGACCGGAATCCGTCGCTGTGGAAAATCTGTACTTCTGGAACAGTATCAGCAGAGACTCTTGGCGAATGGAGTCGCACCAGAACAGATTATTTCTATCAACTTTGAAAATCTGGATTACGAACCCTTAAAAGATTATATGAGGCTGTACAACTATCTCAAAGAACGTTTGTGTGTTGATAAGATGACATACATCTTTTTGGACGAGGTTCAGGAAGTTCCTTCATTCGAGAAAGTGGTTGACAGCCTTTATATCAGAGATCATGTGGATGTTTATATCACGGGCTCCAATGCATATATGCTGTCAAGTGAGCTTGCAACGCTTTTGTCAGGAAGGTACACAGAGATTAAGATGCTGCCGCTTTCTTTCCGCGAGTATATGGCGGTGACAGGTATGGCAAAAGAGGAAGCTTTTGCAGAGTTTATGAAAACTGGCGGAATTCCGTATGTGGCAGTAATGAACCGTACGGATGAAAAAATAGATCAGTATTTGGAAGGAATCTACAACACCGTCATTGTAAAAGATATTGAGCAGCGGCAGACAAGAAGAGAAAAAGAGAGTGGAAAACGAAAAATCACAGACATTGCGTTACTGAAGACAATTGCCAGATATCTGGCAAGCGTTATCGGCAGCCCGGTGTCTATGAAAAGTATAACCGATTATCTGATCTCAGCTGGCAGAAAAGTATCCCAAAACACAGTCAGCGATTATGTTGAAGCCCTGACAGAGTCTTTTGTTTTTTATCCTGTGGAGCGATTTGACATTGTAGGAAAGCAGCTCTTAAAGGTCAACAATAAGTTTTACATGGTAGATATGGGAATCAGAAACCACATTCTTCCAAGAAAACGATACGATCTTGGATTTACCATTGAGAACATTGTGTATCTTGAACTTTCACGAAGGGGCGGCAAAGTCAATATCGGAAAATATGGTTCTACTGAAGTTGACTTTGTGACACAGAAGGAAGGTGTGCTTACCTATTATCAGGTGACCGCTGATATGACGGCGGAAGAAACCTTTGAGAGAGAGATGAGACCGCTGCGGAGCATTCAGGATAATTATGAAAAGATTGTTCTGACACTGGATCGTTTTTCACTCGGAAATTACGATGGCATAAAAGTTGTGAATGTCATCGACTGGCTTTTGGGATGAGGAATCTGCATCTGGGTTTGTACACACCCAACCAAGGAGTTCCAAAACACTCTGGTTCGTTATTCCATTCGTCCAGAGCAACCACAGAGAAAAAGAAAATTCTTGAAGAAGAATTTGGCGTTGCAATGAACCAAGAACTGGAAAAGAACTGGAAAGGGAGGTGCTTGTTATGTGCAACCTTAGTCAGGGCGTAAAGGCCGAAGGCAGAGAAGAAGGCATTAACATTGGTGAGATGCGGATGCTGGTGCAGCTTGTCCGAGATGGTGATTTAAAAATAGAGCGCGCTGCTGAAAAGGCAAAAATGACAGTGGAGCAGTTTAAGAAAATGATGGAAAACACTCCGTTGGGGCGAAGCCTCTGACAAGACTCCTGTGTATGTCACAGATGTGATCGTGACCTATCAGGTGCTTCCTGAGAAGAGTGCATAAGTTTCGTGAAAAGCTCACCAGACACCTCAATAGGACGATTCGGTGGAAGCAGAGTCGGTCGAAAAGATTCATAAGTCATTTCGTCTGACAGATTACTCACGAGTGTACCAGCTCGGTTTGTCATGATTGTTTCCTTTCCTCCGAAAAACGGAAATTGAAATTTCTGAGGCTATTTTAGCATAGAAATTTCAAGTTAAGAATTTTATAGTTTAATTTTGCCCTACTTATGTCAAAGAAAGTAGGGCTTTTCTTATGCCAAAAGGAGGGGGTTACGCAAATGGCATCCAGAATGCGACTCTTGCCAAGATCGATGAAGCTGGAGAAAAGCTCCAGAACATCGGATCTTCTGTGGAGAATGTCGGCAAGAAGTTCCTGACGGTGACTGCCGCTGCTTCTTCCAATGCGAACACCAATGTCTCCATGATGGGCAAGACGTTCAAGTACTGTGCGCCTATCGCCGGTGCGCTGGGGTTCTCGGCAGAGGATCCGTAAGATCGTATCTGCCGTGCAGCAGTTCGTGGATAAACTGAACAGCATGGATTGAATTTCAAAAAGGCGAAGTTGCCCATGATATTACATTGGTGAGTGTGATATAATATGGTCAACTGAGAAAAACTACGATAACTAAAGACTTTTTTTACGGCTTGAGTTGTTCTTTAAAAGTTTTATTTGTTGAAAAACTGCAAGAAGGCCGTGTGACAATTGAAGAAGCAGCGGAAGATGCTGGAATGACAGTAGAGAAATTCAAGAAAGTGATGGAAAACACCTCTCTGCAGGCGGTCTAAGAAAAAACATATAGGGTAAACTGTTAAGCCCTACAAGGCTCAGATCGGTTCGATACCGACTGAAAGCCTTGTAGGGCTTATTTTTTTGCTTCTTTTTCAAATTTATTTGTGAAAAATGTTGTCCAAGACTTGACATCGGCCGGCATTGATTGGCAGCGCGAGAAATGGCAATCAGGACTTGGTTCTAAGTTTATCCACCAAGGCGAAAAAAATGCTGCGAAATATGCGGACGAGGTCATTGTTCTGAGCAAAGGAGTGCAGGACTATTTTAAGGAAACTTATGGAAGAGAAACGCACTTTATCCCTAATGGCGTGAATAGGCCGCAGATTCGGGAAGCAAGTCTGATTACAGATAAGTTCGGGCTGAAAAAAGACTCATACATATTGTTCCTCGGTCGTCTGGTGCCAGAAAAGGGTATTCGATATCTGGTTGAGGCCTTCAAGAATGTCAAGACGGATAAAAAACTGGTCATCGCAGGCGGCTCCAGCGATACGGATTCCTTTATGGAGGAATTGAAAGACCTGGCGAAGGGTGACGATCAGATTCTCTTTACTGGGTTTGTGCAGGGAGCAATGCTGGATGAACTATACAGCAACGCTTACATTTACACATTGCCGTCTGATCTGGAAGGAATGCCATTAAGTCTGCTGGAAGCAATGAGCTATGGAAACTGCTGTCTGGTTTCCGACATTCCAGAGTGCGCAGAGGTTGTGGAAGATAAGGCATTGATTTTCAAAAAGTCGGATGTAGAGGACTTGCGAGAAAAACTGCAAGAGGCCTGTGACCATCCTGAAATGGTTATGAAAATGAAGAATCAGGCAGCTGACTTTATCTGCGAGAAATATAACTGGGATGAAGTTGTAAGGGAAACGATGAAGTTATACACAAGAAAATAATATGTTAGAGTCAACTGTTCCAATAAGAATAGTAAGACACAATGCGCCCTTTACGCTTCAGCATATTCGCTCGGCGTTTTCCCATAAAAATCTTTGAATTTTCGCGAGAAAAAGTAGGGGTCATCAAAACCTACGGCGGCAGCTACTTCCTTGACATAGACCTGCTTATTACTGCGGATCATCTCACCGGCGCGTTTCATGCGCACCTCGTTGATGTACTGGAACAGGCCGGTGCCGGTCTCTTTGGAGAACAGGCGGCTCAGATATTCCCGGTTCAGCCCTACATAGTCGGCAATGCCGTCCAGCGTCAGTTTGTCCATATAATGCGCGTTTACATAGATGATGACGGCCTGCACCTCTTTTTTGAATTTGCTCAAGGCAATTTTGCTAAGTCCCATGCGTTCCTGCAAAATCAAGCAGAGCAGTTGTTCAAGAGCCTCCGCGGTGGGGGCTTTTTCTATTTCCTTAAAGGTTTGCTCCAGTGTCTCCTGCGGAATCATATTCTCGCCGGGACGCTCCAGCAACAGATGGCAGGCTTCACGGACGCGCTGCGGCGGCATACAGAGCGCCGCGCAGTTCTGAAAGAAGGTGTGAACGGCAATCTGCATCTGCAACTCATCGGCATTTTGTGCTGCGACCGCGGTGGCCTTGGACAGTTCTGCCTGAGAGACATGGAAGGGTTGGGCAGTAACTGTGTGTGCTGTTGCCTTTATGGGAGCGCTGCGCCCTACATAAAAGGCGAGAGCTTTGGAATTCTCGCACAGTTGGTAGTCTTGGCGGAGTTCGGCCAGTGAAATGGGCTTGTCGTGGTAGATGATGACCGGCGCATCCAGAAAATATGTTGTGACCTGCCGTTGCAAGCGGGCAAGTTTCTTATCCAGAGTACGCCCGGAGGCTACAAGGCTTTCATTGCTGATCAACCCGCAGATTTCATCCTCATGGGTGTGCAGAAATACTTTGCCGCCGATTTCATCGAAAACCTCGGTAATTAAGTCGGTCACAGCATCCAGCGCGGGCATAGGATGAGTTTTTGCGGGAATTAAAGTGACGGTAAACAGCCGGACGGGAAAGACCAGCGGTTCCGGCAGCATGGAGAACGGATTGGAAGCAGGGGAGGACCCAGCAGTGGATGTTATCCATTGAGCGCAGTGAATCAGGGCATTCTCCTTTTTCTGCGCTTCAATGGCAAAGGATCGGTGGTCCTCCTCCGTCTGGCGCTGCTGCTGGACACGAAGCAAATCGGCCATCTTTTCCAGATGCTCACCGATGCTTTCCCCGTTCATATTGATTTTCAGGAAGTAGTCATAAGCGCCATCCGTCAGGGCCGTGCGCACGGAATCGAAATCGGAATAGTTGCTCAATACCAGAATCGGGCCGGTAAAGCTGCGCTTTTTCAATTCATGAATGAGCGCGAGCCCATCCATGCCGGGCATTTTCAAGTCCGTGATAACCGCATCAATGTGCTGTGTCTCTACAATGTGCAGCGCTTCCTGCCCATTACTGGCTGTTGCCGCCAGCAGGAATCCGTTCTTGCCCCACTCCACGGCGGACTGGAAAGCAACCTTAATCAGTGGCTCGTCGTCTACAAGCAATAAATTATACATTGTGTTACCTCAGCGAATGGCTTCATTTGGAATACAGAGAATACATTGTGTGCCGATGCCGGGGGCACTTTCAATCGTAAGGCCGTATTCATTTCCGTAGTGTAGACGCATACGTTCATCTACGTTGCTTAATCCGATGCCGGAGAAGCGCTCAGAATTTTTCTCCTTGATGGCACTGGGGTCAAAACCGCAGCCGGTATCGGAGATATGAATGGTAAGCAGATTCTCGCTCACGGTGGCACGGACGGTGATGGTGACAAAATCATCTTCATCCGCCGTGCCGTGCAGGATGGAGTTCTCTACAAGCGGCTGCAAAATAAAGCGCGGCACAGTCCAGTATCCGGCAGCATCTTCAATTTGATATTCCATCTCAAAGCGCCCTGCGTAACGCAGCTGCTGGATGTCGCAGTAGTTCTTCAGGTTGCGCAGCTCATCATCAAACGGAATCAATTCATCCTTTTTAATAAGGGTGCTTTGCAGCAGGGAAGAGAGAGCATCAATGCCGTGGCTGACCGGGGTAACATGATTGAGTGTGGCAATCCACTTTAAGGTGTTCAGGGTATTGAACAGGAAGTGCGGGTTGATTTGATATTGCAGAGTCTGCAATTCCAACTCGCGCATTTTGCGCTGATCATCGCTCCAGCGCTGCGCCAGCAGACCAATTTCGTTGACCATGTTGTCGATGGTGCGCGCCAGAAATCCGAGTTCGTCGGGGCTGGGATCATTGATTTTCAGCCCGATTTCCTCATCGCTTTTCGCATTGCAGGCGGCAACCATATTATCAATGGGGTGCATGACGCTGCGGTAGACAAGCAGTGTCAGGAACACACTGACAACGACTAGCACTGCGGCCAGCGCAATAAGCATCATATTGATGGTTCTTGTGCCGTTGGTAATGTAGGCCTGCGGAATCGTGGCCGCCAGATACACATTATAGGTTGTGTTGTATTTGAAAATTGTCAGTGTATCTACGCCGTTCAGCTCACATAAAAAGTTGTTTTCACCCGCCTGCCGAAGCGCCGTGATCTGCTGGAAAATCGGGTCATCGGCCAAATCTTCTCCCAGCAGTTCCGCGTTCTGAGAAGATACCACATTGCCGGCGGCATCAATCAGCAGGAAGTTGGACCCCTCGCCAAAGGAAACATCGGTAAATATGTAGCGGCTTAGCTGGGATTCGTCAATGTACAGCATGATATACCCCAGCGGCGTGCTGGTGTGGTGCATATCATAGATTTTACGGCCAATGACAATTTTATCGTTGGCGCGGTAAGTGTGGATGTATTGCAGACTATCCTGTGGAGAGGCGGCCTCAATATTATCCAACAATTCATTAAAACGCTGAGGTGTAATATCGTCATAGCCCAAATCGTAGATGACTGTGCGGTCATTGGAAACGACGCGGATGTTTTTAAGGTGTGTGCTCTGAAAAGGAATTGTGACGATCATTTCACCAATACCGCTTACAATACCACTCGTAAGGGGGTGCCCATTATTGACAGATGCGACACCATTCTGTACAGTATCAGATACGGAGATGGAACCTATGTAGTCGCTATAAATGCCAAGCTGGGTAGACATATTATTATTGAGTAGTTCGATAGTTTGTAAGGCAGCCTGTTTGACCTTTTCGTTCATGGATTGGGTGTATGCACGGTAAGAAAAAATACCAATCGTGATGACGGGAACAAGAGAAATAATCAAAAATGTCACAAACAGACGGGTGCGAAGTTTGATTCGTCGCAACACATTGGGGGAAAACCCACGCGTTTTTTGTGCATTTAGTGACATATATAGGCCTCCGTTTGTGCAAAGTGACTACAATCTATCCATACATTACCTGAATTATAAGGGTAACGACAGAAAAAGTCAATAAAATCCATCTTTAAGTAAAGGGAATACATTTATCAAATCCGGTTTGCCCGATATAATAAAAGTGCAATCAGGGAACGACAGATGAGCCGCATCCCAAACAAAGAAGGAATAATTTTTAGGAGGAAAACCATGAAAAAAGCAATCAGCATGATGCTTGCCACTGCAATGGCAGCTACCTGTCTGGCAGGCTGCGGCAGCGCAGCATCTTCCAGCGCAGCAGCATCCAGCGAGGCCGTCTCTTCCGAAGCAACGTCCGCCGCTACCAGCGAAGCCTCTACCGGTGAGAAGACCTTTGAGAACAATGAACTGAACATCGCGGTGTTCGAGGGCGGCTACGGTTCCGCGTACTGGGACGAAATCATCAAACGCTTCGAGGATGCCTATCCCGGCGTCACTGTCAATATGCAGATCAGCCCGAAGATTGGCGACATCATCCGCCCGCAAATCGTGGCAGGTAATGTGCCCGACTTCATCTCGATGAACGACAACGACTCCACCGGCCTGATTTCCTCTATGGTCAAGGAGCATGCGCTGATGGATCTGTCCGATGTCTTTGAGGAGGGCGGCATTGATGATGACACCCCGCTGAAGGATCAGGTTATCGATGGTCTGCTGGATTCTGCCAAGTGCTCTCCCTACGGCGATGGCAAAATCTACATTGCCCCGTTTGATGCCAGCCCGATGGGTCTGGTTTACAACAAGACTCTGTTCGAAGAGAACGGCTGGGAAACGCCTGTGACCTGGGATGACTTCTTTGAACTGGGCGACAAGGCCAAGGAAAAGGGTATCGCGCTGTTTACCTATCAGGGCATCTACCCCGGCTACCTTGAGAGCATGCTGTGGCCCGCACTGGCTTCTGCCACCGGCATCGACAACATGAAGGCAATCGCCTCCTACACGCCCGGCTCCCTCAGCTCTGATGAGGCCCTCAAGGTCTTCCAGAACATGGCAAAGATCGGCACCGATGGCTACCTGATGGATGGCACCGTTGCTCTGAACCATACCCAGAGCCAGACTGACATGATGATGAACAAGGCTCTGTTCATCCCCAACGGCAACTGGATGGAAGGCGAAATGGCCGATGCTCCCCGTGCTGACGGCTTTGAGTTTGGTCTGACCTGCGCACCCGTTCTGGATGACGGCGAGGCCCGCTATGTTATGAGCTCCGTTGAGCAGTTTGAGATTCCTGCCAACGCCAAGAACCCCGAACTGGCAAAAGAGTTCCTGCGCTTCCTGTACACTGAGGATTCCGTTAAGCTGTTCGCAGAAAAAGCCAACGGCATCTACGCTCTGAAGAAGGCCAACGAGATGGTCAAGGGCATCGTTACCGATGGTGTCTACAACATGAACGACATCTATCAGGAAGGCACGTTCATGGTCTTCGGTTGGGATGCAATGCCCGACACCAGCAAGGTCGTTATCGCTGATTCCGTCTTCAATGTTGCCAGTGACGTTATGAATGGTGACATGACTGCCGAGCAGTGGCGTGACGGCATCGAGGCTGCTTTCGAGGAGATTGCTGCTTCCAAGTAAGCTGAATTGCTGAATTTCCACTGACCAAAGTAAGATTGACCCTGCCGAGTAAACGCCATGCGAACTTGGCAGGGTTCTTTTTAAGGGGGAAACTTGTTTGAAAAACCGCCAAAATCGCCCCAAAAAGGCGCAGCCGCTTCCCGTACTGTTTATCTGCATCAGCGTTCTGCCTGCCGTGATCCTAACTCTTATGTTCACGATCTGGCCTACGGTGCAGGCATTATATCTTTCTTTTACCAATGCGACCTCTCTGGGGCTTAACAACAAATTTGTGGCACTGGATAACTATATCTATATGTTCCACGACAAATCTTTCATTCAAGCACTTAAAAACACAGCAAAGCTGATGGCGGTTGTTCCCGTTATCACAATTTTCTGTAGTCTGGTGCTGGCATTCGTTTTGAACCAGTGCAAGCTGAAAGAAATGGTCTTGTATCGCACGATTTTCTATTTCCCGAACATCGTTTCTCTGACCGTTGTAGGTATTATATGGAGTTTTGTGTTCCACCCGAATGTGGGCATCGTCAATAAGATTCTCGGTGCTGTCGGGCTGGAGAGCTTGCAGCGTTCCTGGCTGGGCGACAGCAAGACTGCGCTTTGGTGCATCGCGTTCACGCTGCTGTGGCAGGCTGCCGGTTACTACATGGTCATGCACATCGCGGCTATGGACGGCATTTCGCCGGAAATCTACGAGTCCGCAACGCTGGACGGTGCCAGCGCATGGCGCAAACTCGTCAGTATTACGATGCCTCTGATGAAAGATATTATCGGCATCACCTTTGTTCTGGCACTTTCCGGCACCATCAACCTGAGTTTTGTGCTTTCGCAGGTCATGACTGGCGGCGGTCCTAACGGTGCATCCAGCGTTCTGCTGCAATATATGTACACGCAGGGCTTTGTCAACGGCAACTTTGGCTATGCCATGGCTATCACGGTCTTTACGCTCGCCATCTCCGTGGCGCTGTCCATGCTGTCCCGCAAATTGACCGATGCTTCCGAAGGAGGTCAGTAATATGACACAAAATGAAAAAAGCAAAATCAGAGCAAAGGTCATCAAGTGGGTGACGCGCCTGTTCCTGATTTTGGTTGCCGTTATCATGCTGTACCCTCTGGCGTGGAACGTCGTTTCTTCGTTCAAAACCAGTACAGAGTTTCTGACGGACCCCTTTGCATGGCCGCAGGGACTTGCATGGGATAACTACGTCCGCGCTTATGAAAAATCTAACCTTGCTGCCAACATCGGCAACTCGATTTATGTCGTGCTGGAAACACTGGTCATTATTGTGATCTGCGTTGTGCCGTGTTCTTACTGCCTTGTGCGGTATAAGTTCCCCGGCGCGAAGCTGATTTTGAACATCTACATGGCGGCCATCTTCATTCAGGCCACTTATATTATGATTCCGCTGTTCTTGCAGATGAACAAGCTGAACCTGCTCAACAGCCTGACGGCGCTGGGTGTACTGTATGCAACGATGCAGTTCCCGTTTGCTATCTTCCTGCTGACCGGCTTCCTGCGCAGCATCCCGCGCGATTACGAGGAAGCTGCCATGATTGATGGCTGCGGTCCGTTCCGCATTCTGACGAGCATTATCATTCCTATGTGCAAACCCGGCATCGTGACAGTCTGCATGATCTCCGCTATGGCAGCATGGAACGAGTACCCGGTGGCTCTCGTTATGGTTACCGATCCGACCAAGGCTACGCTGCCTGTCGGCCTTGCCAACCTGTATGAGATCCAGCGCTACGCTACCGACTGGGGCGCGCTGTTCGCAGCCCTCGTGCTGGCACTGATTCCCACTGTCATCCTCTTCATCGTCGGCCAGAAGCAACTCGTGCAGGGCTTGAGCGTCGGCGGCGTTAAGGGCTAAACAAAATCGAATAGGTTAGGAGAACCGATATGCTGCCCCAAAAACATTGCAACATCAATTTAACCGGCCCAATACCCCGCTGGGATGAAGCAATTCCACTGGGGAACGGCATACTCGGTTCTCTTTTTTGGGGGCCGATGGAGCACCTGCGCATTTCCGTGGACATTGCCGGACTGTGGCTGCGTCGCCGCCCGGAGGAAAAACTCGATAAAGAATTTACCTATGCAAAACTGGTAGAGCTTGCACGGAAAGGCGATGTGGCAGAAACACGCCGTATCTTTGATACGCCCTATGCCCGTCCGACACCCACAAAAATCCCCGCAGGACACTTGTTCCTGGATGGACTGCCGCAGGGCAGCTATCAGGCAAGCCTTGATTTGGGTACAGCGGTGGCATCCTTTTCCCAAAGCGGCAGAACCATTCTGCGCGCCTGCCTCTGTATGGGGCGGCCTGTTGGGGTACTGATGCTGCCGGAGGCGTACCGGGATGCAGAGCTCACGGTGGAGCGCCCCTCTTTCGGGAATGGCACGCAGGCAGCCGAAGCGGGCAACAGCGTGTCTCCCGGCAGCTTGCAGCAGCTCGCCCTGCCGGATGCTATCCCCGAAACGGAGGATGGCATGATTGGCTTTTCCCAAAAGGTCGATGATAGAACTGCCTATACGCTGCTCTGCAAAAAATGCGGCACAACGCTGTATTATACCGCCGTGCAGGCAGAAAACGTAGAAAAAGCAAGCCAACTGGCGAAGCTGGAACTATGTGCAGCGGAAGATATGGGGGCAGAGAAGCTGCTGCAACAGCATAAACGCTGGTGGCAGCAATACTGGGGCAAAAGCAGTTTGCAGCTGCCGGATGAAACACTCGAACAGCTTTGGTACCGCGCCAATTACTTTTTGGCAGCGGGTTCCGAGCCGGGCAATGCCCCGATGCCGCTGCAAGGGGTATGGTGCGCGGATGACGATCAGCTCCCACCGTGGAAAGGTGATTACCACAACGACCTCAACACCCAATTCACCTACTGTCACTATCTGACTGCCAACCACCCGGAGCAGGGAAAGGTATTTCTAGACTATCTCTGGTCGCTGCGCCCGCAGGCGGCAAAGTTTGCCCGTGCATTTTACGGTACGGCAGGGGTGTGCCTGCCCAGTGTCATGGACATTGACGGCGGAGCGCTCGGCGGCTGGCCGATGTATTCCCTGTCACCGACCAATCAAATCTGGCTCTGCCAGATGTTTTATGAATACTACCGCCTGACGGGGGATAAAGAGTTTCTGCGCACCCGTGTGGAGCCTTACTTTACCGCCACGGCAGCCTGCCTGGAAGAACTCCTGCAAGAAGGCCCGGACGGAAAGCTGGTTTTACCGGTCTCGTCCTCACCGGAAATTCACGATGATGAGGCAGCCTCATGGCTGACTCCTAACAGCAACTACGATCTAGCGCTGCTGCACTATCTGTTCCACACTCTGGTACAGATCGAGTACCAGCTAAGTAAGCCACGCAGCCATTGGCATGCAATAGAGGCAAAACTTGCACCTTTAAGCGTAGATACAGAAACCGGGCTGATGCTTTCACCTGATGAAACCTTGCAGGAAACGCACCGCCATTTTTCCCACGCTATGGCAATCGAGCCGCTGTGTATGCTGCGCTATGAAAATCCGCAGGACCGCAGCGTAATAGATGCAACAGTAGATCACCTTGTACACCTCGGTAGTGGGCAGTGGGTAGGGTTTTCCTTCGGTTGGATGGCACTTTTGCAGATTGCCCGCAGCAATGGAAATGGTGCTTTGTATGAGCTGCACCGCTTCGCAGAGCATTTCCTGAGCCGGAACGGATTTCATTTGAACGGCGACTACAAAAACAGCGGCGTTTGTGATTTCCACTATCGCCCCTTTACGCTGGAAGCGGATTTTCTGGCGGCACACGCAGTACAGAAAATGCTGTTGCGTTCCGAAAAGAATCATATCGAGGTTTTACCGGCCTGCCCGCAGGGCTGGAAAAATGAACCTGTTGCATTTCAGAATTTGCGGGCAGAAAATGGTCTGCTGATTTCTTATCAGCGGACAGCAGACGGCAAGCACAGCCTTACCGTAAAAGCAACACAGGACGGAAGCTGGTATCTTTGCAACACGCATTGCTGGGTCACCTTGCAGGCCGGACAAACTCAATCTTACCAATGGACGGAGGAAAACAAGAAATGAATACCAAAGGTCGTGTAACGATTCCCACCGATATGGACGCAGTACCCGAAACCCTTGACCTGCTCAAGCGCTGGGGCGCGGATGCCATCCGCGACTGCGACGGCACCGAGTTCCCGCAGGAGCTGAAGGACACCGGCGCCAAGATCTACGCCACCTACTACACCACCCGCAAGGACAACGCTTGGGCTAAGGCAAACCCCGATGAAACGCAGCAGTGCTACATTATGACCCCGTTCTATACCGCTGCGGACGGTGCGCTGACCATCCCCCTGATGACGGGCATCAGCCGTGAGCTGATGAAGGTCAACGACCACGACGACATTGCCCGCTGGTGGGAAGTCATCGACCGCACGACGGGCGAGCCGTTGGATGCCGCCGCGTGGCATTATGACGCAGCAACCGAGAGCGTTGTCATCGACGCACCCGCCGCCTACCACGAGTACACGGTCAGCTTTTTGGCGTACCTGATCTGGGATCCCGTCCATATGTACAACTCCGTCATCAATGACTGGAAGGATGTCGAACATCAAATTCCGTTCGATGTACGTCAGCCCAAGACCCACGCCTACACAATGCGCCGCCTGCGCGAGTATCTCGAAAGCCACCCCTATGTCAATGTCGTGCGCTTTACGACCTTCTTCCACCTGTTCACGCTGGTGTTTGACGAGCTGCGCCGCGAGAAGTATGTGGACTGGTACGGCTACTCTGCCTCCGTTTCTCCCTACATTCTCGACCAGTTCGAGAAAGAGGTCGACTATAAGTTCCGCCCCGAGTTTATCATCGATCAGGGCTACTACAACAACCAGTACCGTGTGCCCACCAAGGAGTACAAGGATTTCCAGGCATTCCAGCGCCGCGAGGTCGCCGGTCTGATGAAGGAAATGACCGACATCGTCCACGCCTACGGCAAGGAAGCCATGATGTTCTTGGGCGACCACTGGATCGGCTGCGAGCCGTTCATGCCCGAGTTCCAGCAGTCCGGCGTGGATGCCATTGTCGGCAGTGTCGGCAACGGCAGCACCCTGCGCCTGATTTCCGACATCCCCGGCGTCAAGTACACCGAGGGCCGCTTCCTGCCCTACTTCTTCCCCGATACCTTCCACGAGGGCGGCGACCCTGTGCGCGAGGCCAAGGAGAACTGGGTCACCGCTCGCCGCGCCATCCTGCGCAAGCCCATTGACCGCATCGGCTACGGAGGCTACCTGAAGCTGGCCTGCGAGTTCCCGGAGTTCCTCGACTATGTCGAGAGCGTCTGCAACGAGTTCCGCGAACTGTACGAGAACATCAAGGGCACGACCCCCTACTGCGTCAAGACCGTGGCTGTGCTGAACAGCTGGGGGCAACAGCGCGCCTGGGGCTGCCACATGGTTCACCATGCGCTGTACCAGAAGCAGAACTACAGCTATGCGGGTGTGATTGAAGCCCTGTCCGGCGCACCGTTTGACGTGAAGTTTATCAGCTTTGACGACATCAAGGCTGACCCGAAGGTGCTGGACGGCATCAATGTCCTTATCAACGTCGGCGACGGCGACACCGCCCACACCGGCGGCAAGGTCTGGGAGGATCCTGATATTTCCGCTGCCGTCAAGGGCTTTGTCCACCGCGGCGGCGGCCTGATCGGTGTCGGCGAACCGGGTGGTCACCAGTATCAGGGGCGCTATTTGCAGCTGTCCGCGCCGCTCGGCGTGGAGAAGGAAACAGGCTTCACCCTGAATTACGACAAGTACAACTGGGATGAACACCGCGACCACTTTATTCTGGCCGACTGCCCCGACCACGACGTGGACTTTGGCGAGGGTAAAAAGAGCATCTTCGCGCTGGAAGGCACCGAAATTCTGATTCAGCGTGACAAGGAAGTCCAGATGGCAGCCCACGAGTACGGCAAGGGCCGCGGTGTGTATATCAGCGGTCTGCCGTACAGCTTTGTGAACAACCGCGTGCTGTACCGCGCCATCCTGTGGGCCGCCCACGATGAAGCCGACCTGCACAAGTGGTTCAGCACGAACTACAATGTGGAAGTCCATGCCTACGTTAAGAACGGCAAGTACTGCGTGGTCAACAACACCTACGAACCGCAGGACACGACCGTTTACACCGGTGACGGCAGCTGCTTCGACCTGCATCTGGATGCCAACGAGATCAAGTGGTACAGCATTGAGGGGTAATAGAATGAGAACACCCGAAGAACAGGTCCGCTATGCGGCCTCTATCACGCCCAGCCCACGCCAGCTGGCATGGCAGCAGCTTGAATTTTACGCCTTTACCCACTTCGGCATGAATACCTTTACCAACCGTGAGTGGGGCGATGGCACCGAAGACCCGGCGCTGTTCAATCCTGACGCGCTGGATGCCGACCAGTGGGTCGCTGCGGTTAAAAGTGCCGGTATGAAGGCACTGATTTTGACCTGTAAGCACCATGACGGCTTTTGTCTGTGGCCGAGCGCCTACACCGAGCACAGCGTAAAAAACAGCCCGTGGAAGAACGGACAGGGCGATGTTGTGCGCGAGGTATCGGATGCCTGCCGGCGCGGCGGTATCAAGTTTGGTGTCTATCTCTCCCCGTGGGATCGTCACGATGCACGCTATGGGCAGGGGAAACCGTATGATGATTATTTCGTTTCCCAGCTGACCGAGCTTGCAACAAACTACGGAGACATTTTCTGCTTCTGGTTTGACGGTGCCTGTGGCGAGGGCAAAAACGGCAAAAAGCAAATTTACGATTGGGAACGCTACTATGCGGTGCTGCGTAAATTGCAGCC
Source organism: Subdoligranulum sp. APC924/74 (assembly GCF_003324125.1). Classification (NCBI taxonomy): domain Bacteria; kingdom Bacillati; phylum Bacillota; class Clostridia; order Eubacteriales; family Oscillospiraceae; genus Subdoligranulum; species Subdoligranulum sp. APC924/74. The sequence goes on from NZ_PSQF01000001.1 coordinate 172,101, forward strand.
GAATGCGGTTTTGAATGTCTGCGGCCCCGATGTGCGCTGGTGCGGCAACGAGGCCGGGCATTGCCGGAAAGCCGAGTGGAGCGTGGTTCCCGCAGAATTGCGTGATGCAGAACGCACGGCATCCAAATCGCAGCAGGCAGATGACGGAGAATTTTCCCGCAAAATCGACTCTCAGGACGAAGACATCGGCAGCAGAGCGGTCATCCGCAATGCAAGAGAACTTGTCTGGTATCCGTCCGAGGTGGATACCTCCATCCGAACGGGTTGGTTTTACCACCCGGAGGAGGACACTGACGTGCGCACGGCAGACGAATTGCTGGACATCTATCTGGATGCCGTTGGTGCGAACGCCAGCCTGCTGCTGAACATTCCACCCGATACGCATGGCCGTATTGCCGCTCCGGATTGCGCTAGCCTTGCGGAGCTGGGTACTAAAATCCAGCAGATTTTTGCCGGCAACGTAACGGAAAAGGCGAAAATCACAGCTGATTCTGCGATTGCGCAGCATCCAATCACACAGGCTGTAGACGGTATGGCAGACACCTATTGGCAGGCTGCCTATGGACAAGAATTCGATACGATCACTTTGAAATTTCCGAAGCCGCAGAAAGTTTCCTGTGTTGTGCTGGGCGAGCATCTTCCGACAGGGCAGCGAATTGAAAGCGGCGAGATTTGGGCAGATGGAAGCAAGGTTTCTGAATTTACGGTAGTTGGACATAAACGTATCTGCCGCTTCGCCCCTGTGGAAGTGCTGACGCTTACCATAAAGATTACAGCTTCTCGCACAGAACCAACTCTACGGCTGCTGGCAGTCTATCAGTGAGGATGTATGTGATGAAAGAAATTTTGACCGCGTGGCAATGGGATGGCCCAGTGTCAGAACCGGTTCCTTACGGAGAGGGGCATATTAACCAGACGTATGCTATTACGGTAACGTCAGAGCAGGGTGCAAAACGCTATATTCTGCAAAAAATCAATACCAATACATTCAAAGACCCGGCCGGTTTGATGGAAAACGTCTGCGGTATTACAGATTTTTTGCGCGAAAAGGCTAAGCAGCGCGGGGCTGACCCGGCGCGTGCTACGCTCCATGTGGTGCCTACCAAAGAGGAAAAGCCCTATTATCAGGCTGCTGATGGTAGCTGCTGGCGTGTCTATGACTTTGTGGAGGATACTGTCTGCTTGCAGCAGGTGCAGTCGGCTGAGGATTTTTACCAGAGCGCCGTTGCATTTGGCAACTTCCAGCATCAGCTTGCCGACTACCCGGCCCATACTCTGCACGAGACAATCCCGCACTTCCACGACACACCCAAGCGCTTCGTTGACTTCCAGCGCGCCGTGGCTGAGGACCGCATGGGTCGTGCCGCACAGGTGCAGCGTGAAATTGAGCTTGTCCGCGCCCGCGAAGCAGAGTATCACGTTATGGTGGATCTGCTGGCGGCGGGTAAGCTGCCGCTGCGCGTCACCCACAACGACACCAAGCTGAACAACATCCTGTTCGACAAAACGACTGGCGAGGGTCTTTGCGTTATCGACCTTGACACGGTCATGCCGGGGCTTGCTGCCAATGATTTTGGGGATTCTATCCGCTTCGGTGCCAACCACTGCGCCGAGGACGAAGCTGACCTCTCGAAAGTCAATTTCAGTATGGAACTGTTTGAAATTTACACCAAGGGCTTCTTGCAGGCAGCAGGGGAAACGTTCACCCCGCTGGAAAAACAGACCCTGCCTTGGGGTGCCAAGTTGATGACGATGGAGTGCGGTATGCGTTTCCTCGCTGATTATCTCGAGGGGGACCACTACTTCCACATCAACTACGAAACCCAAAACCTCAACCGCGCCCGCACCCAGTTCAAGTTGACTGCCGATATGGAACGGAACTGGGATGCCATGCAAAAAGTAATTGAAAAATACTGCTGATACCGCTAATCTGCTTTTTCATTTTGCGGTTTGCGTTTTGCAGTAGAGTGCATCATGCAAAATCGTGTTTTCTCCTTCCTTAACTCCCGCGCCTAACAAGCGCGGGAGTTTTCTGTAATACAGCAAGTTGTATGTCCGCAGTGAGGCTAATAAGGCCATGCATTGCAATTGATTTTTATGATATTGGAAACTCAGAACGGTTGATACTAAATGCGAATTGTTGACTAAAAATCGCGCCGACAATGCACTGTCGGCGCGATTTTATATGCTATGCAGTTTTCGATATTTGCCCGGAGCTTCAGCCTTATAGCGGCGGAACATCCGGTTAAAGTAGCTGGAATCACTAAAGCCGCAGCTATATGCGATCTCCGTGATGGGATCTTCGGTGGAGCATAATAGCTCCGCGGCACATTCTACCCGGTAGTAATTCAAATAGTCAATAGGGGAGCGCCCGGTTATGCTGTGAAAGACCCTGCAAAAGTGTTCAGGGGTCATTTCTGCTGTGGAGGCGAGATCTTCCAAGGTGATGCGGCTGGCGTAATTCTTTCGGATGCGCTCTAAGGCCGCTTTCATTTGGGCTGTGCTGCGATCATTTCGTTTATTTCCGGGAGAGGATACTGTGTACGAATGCTGCAAAAGGATTTGACCGAACAACTGCCACATCAGACCAATCGTCACAAATTCATATCCCTCCGGCTCTTTTTCCATTGCCTCAAAGAGTCTGTCAATCAGTTGGCAGGTTACGGAGCCAGCCGGTTGATACGGCTCGATTTGTGCGCCGCGTTCAAAAAGCGCATTGTATTTTGCCTGACATACGGAGCCGCTGCCGAGGAAGCGGTTCATATCAAAGACAACGCACTCGTAAACGCAGTCGCTGGGGGTTCCGCCGTGAACGGCCCCGGCTGAAATGATGGCGGCATCCCCCTTGTGTAAAAGGTAAGAGCGTCCATCAATCAGCAGAGAAAACTCCCCGCTTAGAACCAGCATAAGTTCAAATTCCATGTGCCAGTGAAACGGCATTTCATAGCGTGGGTGCATTTTATCTACATAATAAAGCTCAATGGGAAAGTCAAAAGTGCCGCGCGTACTGCTTTCATGGGAAGCCAGAAACTTCATGGCAGGCATCTCCTAAAATATCAATATCGTCCAATATAATATCATTATACGCAAAGACGAGGGCGAATTGCAACAGTATAATACAAGTAAAGGACAAAATCCACTTTAGGAGGTACAAACTGTGCAAATCGAAGAAATCAAAGACCAAATCTGCGATGTCTGCCATAAAATGTGGCAGCTTGGCTGGGTCGCTGCCAATGATGGCAATGTCTCAGTTCGGTTGGAGGACGGAACTTTCCTTGCAACGCCTACGGGCATGAGCAAGAGCTTCATCACGCCGGACAAGCTGCTGCGTATTGATGCAAAGGGCAATGTGCTGGAAGGGGCAGAGGGCCTGCGCCCGTCCAGCGAAATCAAGATGCACCTGCGCTGCTACGAAAAGCGCGCCGATGTAAATGCTGTTGTCCATGCCCATCCGCCGGCAGCCACCGGCTTTGCCGTGGCACATCGCCCGATGGATATGTACAACATGATTGAGGATGTGGCAGCCATCGGCGCTGTGCCACTGACTCCGTATGGAACTCCCAGCACGACGGAGGTGCCGGACGCAATCGAGCCGTATCTCAACGACCACGATGTTATGCTGCTGGAAAACCACGGCGCGCTGACGGTGGGCAGCGATGTCATCACCGCCTATTACCGCATGGAGAGTCTGGAACTGTGGGCAAAAATCACGATCAACGCAATCATTCTCGGCGGCAGCTACGATATTGACCGCAAGAATATTGATAAGCTCATCAATCTCCGCTCCTACTACAAAATTACCGGCAAGCACCCCGGCTATCGCAAATTTGAGCGACGCGAAAAAGGTGAGCCGACGGACAAATAAGGAGACCCCGTATGCTGAAGAACATTCCGCCTATCCTTAGTCCGGAACTTCTGAAAGTCCTCTGCGAGATGGGACATGGCGACGAAATCATTCTCGCAGACGGAAATTTCCCGGCTGAAAGCATCGGCAAAGATGCCATTGTGGTTCGTGCAGACGGGCACGGAACAGTAGAACTGCTGGAGGCCATCCTGCAATTTCTGCCGTTGGATCAATATGTGGAAAAGCCTGTCGCGCTGATGAAAGTGGTTGATGGCGATCCGTGCAAGCCGACTATCTGGGATAGCTATAAACAGAAGTTGAACGAGAGCGGCAATGACCCGGCTAAAATTGAAATGGTGGAGCGCTTTGCGTTTTATGAGCGCGCACATCATACCTATGCGATTATCGCCACCGGGGAAAGCGCAATCTATGCCAACGTACTTTTGAAGAAGGGCGTGGTGCAATGAGTAACACAGCAACTGTGCTGGCCTTCGACTTTGGCGCTTCCAGTGGACGTGCAATTCGGGCCGTGTACGATGGCCAAAACCTCACCTACGAGGAAATCCATCGTTTTGAAAATGTCCCCATCGAAAAGGACGGTCACCTCTGCTGGGATGTGGAAACACTGCTGAAAGAAATTCACACGGCCATTCAAAAGGCGGGTACATTTGACAGCTTAGGATTTGATACATGGGGTGTAGATTTCGGCTTACTGGATACGGACGGTCATCTGCTGGCAAACCCTGTTCATTACCGCGATGCCCGAACGAATGGCAAACCGGAACAGGCCGCTGCCCGTATGCCTGCAGAAGAATTGTATGCCCATACCGGCAATCAAATCATGGCAATCAATACTTTGTTCCAGCTGCTGGCTCTGCGTGAGCAGGACCCGGAACTGCTGCAAAGGGCTGCGCAGATCCTTTTTATGCCGGATTTGTTTGCGGCTCTGTTGGGGGCCGAGCCGGTCTGCGAACGCAGCATTGCGTCCACCAGCCAGATGCTGGATCCCCGCACAGGGCAGTGGAGCAGAGAAGTGCTGGCCGACTACGGCTTGCCGGAAAACCGCTTCGCACCCATTGTTGCCAGCGGCACGGTGACGGGTACACTTGCAAACGGTGCGAAAATCATTGCGGTGGCAGGGCATGATACACAATGCGCCTCGGCCGCTATGCCGTGTGCCGAGGAGGATGCCGAACATACGGCATTTCTCTCCTGTGGTACATGGAGCCTGCTGGGAACGGAATTGGACACCCCGATTCTGACGGCGGACAGCTGCCAAAGCGGGCTGTCCAATGAACTCGGTGCAAACGGGAAAATCAATTATCTGAAAAATATCATCGGTCTTTGGCTGATTCAGGAAAGCCGCCGTGAGTACAAGCGCCGTGGACAGGCATATTCTTTCGCGGAGCTGGAGCAACAGGCACTTGCCGCCGAACCGCTGCGCAGTTTTATTGACCCGGATGCCCCGGAATTTGTTGCCCCCGGCGACCTGCCGGGCAGAATACAGGAATTTTGCCGCAAAACCGGCCAGCCCGTCCCGGAAACGGTGGGAGCCGTAATGCGCTGCATTTATGAGAGCCTTGCTCTGAAATATCGCTATGCGATAGAGCAGCTCTCCGCTGTAACAGGTCGAGCATTTACGACCCTGCACGTTTTGGGCGGCGGCACAAAAGACCGTCTGCTTTGCCAGATGACGGCAGACTGCTGCGGCCTTACAGTAAAGGCTGGCCCGGTGGAAGCTACGGCGCTCGGCAACATTATGATTCAGTTGAAAGCCTTGGGGTTGCTGGACTCCATCACACAAGGACGCCGGCTGATTGCGGAGACAGAGGTCATTAAAACATATACCCCAAGCACACAGAACTATGCGGAATGGAACGCCGCTTATGATCGTTTCAAACCCCTATTATAATAAGGAAGGTGCAACTATGCTGTATCCTAAAATTGGTATTCGCCCTGTCATCGATGGACGCTGGGGCGGCGTCCGTGAAAGCCTGGAAAATCAGACGATGCGCATGGCAGAAAATGCCGCCAAGCTGATTTCGGAGAACCTCAAGTACCCCGATGGTACGCCGGTGCAGTGCGTGATCGGCTGTACGACGATTGGCGGTGGTGCCGAGGCGGCCCGCGTGGCAGAGCAGTTCTCTACCCAGAATGTTACGGCAACGCTGTCTGTGACCCCCTGCTGGTGCTACGGTACCGAAACGTTCGATATGGATCCCAACACCATCAAGGCAGTCTGGGGCTTCAATGGCACCGAGCGCCCCGGCGCGGTGTATCTGGCTGCGGTTCTGGCAGCACACGCCCAGCGCGGTCTGCCTGCTTTCTCCATTTATGGCCATGACGTGCAGGAAGCCAACGATGATACGATTCCCGATGACGTGGCCGAGAAAATCCTGCGCTTTGCCCGTGGTGCTGTTGCCGCAGGCTGGATGAAGAACAAAGCCTACGTCAATATTGGCGCTGTGACGATGGGGATTGCCGGCAGCTTCTGCGATGCAGGTGTTCTGCAAAAGTATTTCGGCATCCGCGCCGAATGGGTTGACGAGGTCGAGATCCTGCGCCGCATTTCCATCGGTATCTATGACCACAACGAATATGAAAAGGCGCTGGCATGGGTGCGTGAGAATTGCAAAGAGGGCTTTGATAAGAACCTCGGTAAGAACCTGCCGCCTGTCATCACGAAGTCGAAGATCGTTCCGGCAGACAAGGATTGGGAGTTTATCGTCAAGATGACCCTGATCATCCGTGACATTCTATACGGCAATCCGCGTCTGGACGAGATGGGCTGGCATGAAGAAGCGCTCGGTCGCAACGCTGTGGTCGGCGGCTTCCAGGGGCAGCGCCAGTGGACAGACTGGCTGCCGAACGCTGACTTCACCGAAGCCATCATGGCTTCCACCTTTGACTGGAACGGCCCGAAGGCCCCGACCCCGTTCGCTACCGAGAATGATACCTGCAACGGCATTGCCATGATGCTGGGGAGCCTTGTTTCCGGCTCTGCGCCGTGCTTCCATGACGTGCGCACCTACTGGAGCCCGGAAGCCTGCGAGCGTGTGACCGGGCAGAAGCCTGACGGCGTTGCCGCCAACGGCTTTATTCACCTCATCAATTCCGGCGCAACGGCCCTGGACGGTTCCGGTGCCTGCGTAGATGCCGAGGGTAACCACGTGATGAAACCGTTCTGGGAGATGACCGATGCGGACATCAAGGCATGCCTGAACGCCACCGATTGGTGCCGTGCGGACTATGAGTACTTCCGCGGCGGCGGATATTCCAGCCACTTCCGCTGCAAGGCAGAGATGCCTGTTACGATGCTGCGCTTCAACATTGTGGAGGGCATTGGACCCGTCCTGCAAATTGCCGAGGGTTGGACGGCTGATCTGCCCGACGAGATCCACAACACTATCGACAAACGCACCGACCCGACCTGGCCGACCACATGGTTCTGCCCGCGCCTGACCGGACAGGGAGCGTTCACCGATGTGTACAGCGTTATGGCAAACTGGGGTGCCAACCATGGTGTGACCGTTTACGGCCATGTGGGTGCTGACCTCATTACGCTGGCCAGCATGCTGCGCATCCCGGTCACGATGCACAATGTCCCTGCCGAGAAGGTTTATCGCCCCCACGCATGGGCCAGCTTCGGCACACAGGATCAGCAGGCTGCGGATTATGCTGCGTGCAAGCAGTACGGACCGCTGTATCGGTAAGTTACCTGTCGTAAATATTTTGCTGAAAAAAATCTGACATAGCCCTTAATACCAGTTAAGGAGAGGTTTCCTTGGAAGCCTCTCCTTATTTTTTTCATTTGGAGGTATACAACAAATTCAAAAGATAAAAAGTACCTTGATGTCTCTTTTCTCAAAGTGCGGTTATATTTCATTGCCTATAACTTAGTAGGCTTTTCCTCTATACGGAGAACCGCATTATGAGTTTGTCGAATGAATAGCTCTGGCAATTCCACGCGAAAAAACAAATGGAATTACCGCTGCCATATGCGAATCCTGACGGTATATGCTCCACACAGGTGGACATATACTGAAGAATTTGCGTGTGTCAATTTTCAATTCGACAAGATTCTTTGTCGCTGTCGTTCACCACCAGTATTCCCATCGAAGAAAAAATGATGGGAGTACAGAAATGATAAAAAGAAACGATGGCATATCCGAGGATGATATATGCCAAAACCAATGTGCAACCTTAGTCAGGGCGTAAAGGCCGAAGGCATCAACATTGGTGAGATGCGGATGCTGGTTAAACAGGTGAGGAAAGGCCGTGTGACAATTGAAGAAGCAGCGGAAGATGCTGGAATGACAGTAGAGGAATTCAAGAAAGTGATGGAAAACACCTCTCTGCAGGCGGTCTAAGAAAAAACATATAGAGTAAACTGTTAAGCCCTACAAGGCTCAGATCGGTTCGATACCGACTGAAAGCCTTGTAGGGCTTATTTTTTTGCTTTTTTTCAAATTTATTTGTGAAAAATGTTGTCCAAGACTTGACATCGGCCGGCTCTAGTGATACGGATTCCTTTATGGAGGAATTGAAAGAACTGGCGAAGGGTGACGATCGGATTCTCTTTACTGGGTTTGTGCAGGGAGCAATGCTGGATTTCGAGAAAAGTGCAGGAGAGCATTCCAGCACAGCTTAAAATGTTTTGATGGTGCGCGGAACGGCAATCTCGAAGAGATAGTAGCATCCTTTGACCTCGACAAGAAGAGCATCGACCGCCGCATCGATGCCTTGGAAAAGTCGAGACCGTTAGCAGAAAGTATAGCGCGGTCCCATGTGAACCTCCCCACCTAAGCCTTTCGGCTATAGATGGGGCTTCTCCGAGGGATGTGTCTACATTTTTCATTGGTCACCCTGCTTATCGTCGGATTTAATGTGCCGCAAAGCGCAGATATCGTCGCCCTTGGCAATGGCCTTGGGCATGTCAAGGCGGGCATCAAAGCAGCGGCCGATGCCGTGGTGATTTTTCCGTCCTTTTCCGGGATGTCTTTTTCGCTTTGATTCAAGTGAGATTCCTTTTTTATGCGCCGCAATGCACAACTAAAAATCGCCCTCGACCTGTCCGTGGGTCGAGAGCGATTTAACTGTCAGGAAAACTGTAAGGTCTCAGGGCGGGGAGTTACGCCCAGGGGTCAGCCACCTGCGGAATACGGATGCCGGTCAAAAGCTGCTGCTCCCACAAAAACCACTGCCCTGTGGATGGTTTGTTGCGCAGCTTTAGCGGGCGCGGGCTGTCAGCGCCGCTGCAAGCCACATATAAGGTCAGGTACCCGTCGACAAACTGCGTCCGGCTGTAATTGTTTTCCGAAACGGTGACTCGGTACGGCTGCACAGGTGTGTAGTTGTTTTCCGGTGTGGAACCGACAAGGTAGGAACGCATCAGGTATTCCTTGCCGCGAAAACGGTCGCGGATAAACTGTTTGTCGATGCCGTTCAAGGGGCGCGGGCCGCGCAGGAAATCCAGCATTTTCTCGGTCTCGGCAGGGTTTTCCGGGTACAGCGCCAGCGCCGCCACTGTCAGAGCGGCCACTTCCTCCGGCACAGTCAGCGCAGCCTGGGGCATAGCCTTCAGCTCGTCCAAGGTCTTGGGAAGGTTGTTCAACGTGATTTCACTCATCTGGGTAACCTCCTGTTCATCATGGTTTTCGGGCTATATATTTTTGCCTGTCACGCCTCGCGTGTCAGGCAAACGACTGCCTCCACATGAAACATAGGTGTAGCGTATGCTTGTCGGTGTTTTCCCAATTAGCAAGATTACTGCGGTAGCTGCTCACTGCACCGATAGCAGCTGTAATTGTTGCACGGCGCAAGTACGAAGGATACTTATGGAACATTTTATCGAATTCCTGATATTTGGCTTCACGGTTTTTATTGCCATGAACCAGCTTTTCGATATAGCGCTGCTGTTCCAAGGCTCCGGTAGTTATGCTTTTTACGGCATCCCAGTTCTCGCTGACAACACCAATCAGGTAGGAGAGCGCTTCCTGATATATACGTACCGTATCGATAAGGTTGACACTGCAGTTGACGATTCTGACTTGATAGCTGGATGTAATATCCAAAGCACTCACCTCCTTTACAATAGCGTTGCTTTATAGTATGATTATACCACAAAAATATTTAGTTGTAAAGGATATACTATGTGCAAAAATAACCTATATAGGACAAATAGACACTCCTGTTACCTACTAGAATACCATTTAGTTGTAGTAACAAAATATCGTCATCCTGTGCTTAAAGGTGCGATAAAAGTCTACCTGCTTGACCAAACAAAAACAATCTTTGATTCATGGCATTGCACTATTAAAGCTGTCAATACCGACTTGGACCATATCCACATTTTGTTTGAGGCCCCACCACAAGTACAACTATCCAAATTGGCTAACAATTATAAAACTGTTACTTCTCGACTTATTCGTAAAAACTTTAGTGAGCAACTCAAACCGTATTATTGGAAGCCATATTTTTGGAGCGATAGTTACTTTGTGTGTAGCGTTTCGGACAGAACAGAATCGGCTGTAAAATCCTATATTGACTCCCAGTAAGCGAGCGAACCCCGCCTAAACTTTGAAGCTATAGACGGGGTGTGCACTCTTCATTTGTCATCAAGGAAACGGAAGCCTACAACTTTGACGCGGACTGGACGCGTGGCAAACACGAAGCTGATTGTCGAGTTGTTTTTTGTGCAGCTCTTCGAAAGGACCATCTGCTGATAGTCGTAGGCAGGGGAAAGGTCCGGCTGGAACATGACATAGTTGAGCAGCTTCTGGCAGGATGCGAACAGAACATTGACCTCCGCACACCGGGAATTATGCTCGGCCTTTAACCGTGTGCTCCACCGGTTTTTTCGGATGAGTTCCTTGCACTGCTTTAGAGCAGATAGACTGTATGTGGCTTTTTCCATGGGTGAACCTCTTTGAGAAAGACCTTGATTTGTGCGAAAACAGGTTGAATTGCAGCGGTGATGCGTCAACCGCTTGCTTCGGGCTACATTCCCGCAAAAATGTCATTGCCATCAAGATAGGTATAAGGCTTTTCCTGCTCCACAAAGCCATTGATGGCGATGAATCCGAGCTGCTTAACGGCCAGTTCCTTGATGTTCGCCACCTGCTGAGCCTCACGGTGAATTTCATCGAGGGTCATAGGTTGGGCATAATACTTTGCCTCATAAATTGCATAGCCGTCTGCCAGCTCCAGAGCAACATCGAACTCACCGTTCTTGCGGTGGACGGGGTCGTCATAGTAATAGCTGCCGATGTTGCGAACACCCTTCAGTTTCCCAGAACGAACCTGTAAACTGAAATAGTCACGGCAAATGCCCTCAAATCGGCGAGAGATGAAGTCTGTCAGAGTAGGGGCTACATACTCATCATAGAAAGCCTCTGCGCCTAGCACTTGCAATGCGCTGGCGTTTTTATAGATAAAGGTAAAGTAGAACCGTAACAAGTTGTCGTTGATTTCAAAGGTAGATTTCTTGCTGTCGTTGAGCTTGTTGATGGGGTAATTGCGGGAGATGATTTCGAGGTCACGCAGAGGTTTCATCTGTTTTGCAAGATTGCCGGTCTTCTTCACATCCAGCTTGTCTTCAATTTCAGAATAGCGCTTCTTGCCGTTACCAATGACTGCAAAGATACGCTCTGCGTTGATTTTGACGGAATAGTCCGACAACAGCAACTGACTGGCATACAGGTACACCGCACTCACAGGATTTAGAATTGTACTGACGATGTTTTCTCGCAGCGTGGCAGTAGGACGCAACGCCTGATTCACAAAAGGAGAACCGCCGAATACAGCATAGTGCGCCACCTTGTCGTAGGGAGTTTTGTCAGGATAGAACTTGGCGGTATCCAGATAGTTCAATTCGTTGAGTTTGATAGTGACAGCAAAGCGTCCATACAGAGCATTTTTCTCCTGCAAGAGGTCCTTCATCATTCCGATGTGAGAGCCGGAGAGGATAAGCTCAATGTTTCCAAGCCGGTTATCAATGATGCTCTGAAAAACGGAATCAACTGTTGTGGGCTCATTCATCACCTTCAGATAGGGGTATTCGTCAATGACGACAGCCATTTTCTGAGGCAGCGTGTTAAGATAGGTAAAAACATCTTGTAGTGTACTGAAGCTCAGAGCTACTGGCAATATCTTGGCTCGAACCAGCTCATCAACGAGGCTATCAATATTTTCTTGTACTGTGCCTTTCAAACACTCGAAATAGACGGTCTGATAAGGGCAGTTATCAAGGGCTTTCTGAATGAGCGTGGTCTTTCCAACCCGCCGCTTGCCGTAGACCATCACAGCTTTGCCGATGTAGTCTTGCTGCAAGAGCACCAGTTCTTTCTCACGGCCTATAAACATATTGCACCTCCAATAATACTGAATACATTTTCACTGAAATAACTTTCAGCATTATTTTACCACGAGACCGAACAAAAAGCAAGCAAAAAAGGGGACCACCGCGCCGCAAGCGATGGCCCTCTTTTTTATTGGCAGCATACGCCGCTTGTTAAGAATTACATTGCCCACAGCACAAGCGCAGCGACTACAGCAACAACAATGATAAGCAACAGAGGCCCGCAGCCGGAGCCATTGCCGCCACCGTTGTGATTCCCTCCGCTGCCACCGGAACCGCCGAAGTTGCGGTCAAATGACTGTTTATAGTGGGCATATCCGGTACTGCCGCTGCCAAAATAGCCGTAATCGTTCGCCATGATACACTACCTCATTCGCTATATTTGTCCTTGTTCCCTGCAAGAATATCCTCACAAATGCTCTTGTACTCCGGCAACATCTCCAAAAACGGAACCCACCGCCGTTTAACCTCTTCTCGGCCTTCATGCGGATGTTGGTTAAGCTGGTGAGAAAGGGCCGCGTGACGATTGAAGAAGCAGCGAAAGATGCTGGAATGACAGTAGAGGAATTCGAGAAGGTCTTGAAAAATACTCCACTGGGGCGAAGCCTCTGACAAGACTCCTGTGTATGTCACAGATGTGATCGTGACCTATCAGGTGCTTCCTGAGAAGAGTGCATAAGTTTCGTGAAAAGCTCACCAGACACCTCAATAGGAGGATTCGGTGGAAGCGGAGCCGGTCGAAAAGATTCATAAGCCATTTCGCCTGACAGATTACTCACGAGTGTACCAGCTCGGTTTGTCATGATTGCTTCCTTTCCTCCGAAAAACGGAAATTGAAATTTCTGAGGCTATTTTAGCATAGAAACTTCAGAAAATCAGCTTATCGTGAAAATACGAAGCGAAAGAAATTTCAGAAAAACAACTTTTTGTGAAATTGCTCAAGCAAGATCACCATAGAAATTTCAAGTTAAGAATTTTATAGTTTAATTTTGCCCTACTTATGTCAAAGAAAGTAGGGCTTTTCTTATGCCCAAAAGGAGGTGGTTACGCAAATGGCATCCAGAATGCGACTCTTGCCAAGATCGATGAAGCTGGAGAAAAGCTCCAGAACATCGGATCTTCTGTGGAGAATGTCGGCAAGAAGTTCCTGCCGGTGACTGCCGCTGTTTCTTCCAATGCGAACACCAATTCTCCATGATGGGCAAGACGTTCAAGTACTGTGCGCCTATCGCCGGTGCGCTGGGGTTCTCGGCAGAGGATCCGTAAGATCGTATCTGCCGTGCAGCAGTTCGTGGATAAACTGAACAGCATGGATTGAATTTCAAAAAGGCAAAGTTGCCCATGATATTACATTGGCATTGATTGGCAGCGCGAGAAATGGCAATCAGGACTTGGTTCTAAGTTTATCCACCAAGGCGAAAAAAATGTTGCGAAATATGCGGACGAGGTCATTGTTCTGAGCAAAGGAGTGCAGGACTATTTTAAGGAAACTTATGGAAGAGAAACGCACTTTATCCCTAATGGCGTGAATGCATGATGAGAAGGACGTTTTTGACGTCTGCTCTTGACATGCCCGAAATCATGTTGTATATATATAGCAAGAGCTGGAAGCTCCAATTTAGCGCTTCCAGCTCGATCATTATCATAGAAGATTATTATTTACAGACTTTTCTTCATAGTCTCTCCGGTTTTCCTTCATGCTGGTCTCCTTCTGTTTATTCCCGGTAAATCTGTGCAAACCGGAAATTTCTGATGAATAACATGGTGCAGGATCGTTTTCGATTATTATATTTTACTGTGAGATTGTGATATTAGCAATAGTGAAATGGGGCAGAGAAGAGTTGAAAAGGCAGACGGATAAGAAACAAAGATAAAATAGTAAAAATAGAATAGAACAAAGAAAGAATATGGAGATAAAACAGAAAGGAATAAACAATGAATGTAAATCCTATAACAAGATTGGATTATCCAGATCCGGACGTGATCCGCGTAGAAGACACCTATTATATGGTATCCACAACCATGCACTTTATGCCGGGCTGTGAGATTCTGCAGTCTTTTGATCTGGTGCACTGGGAGCATGCGACTTATGTCTATGAGACGTTGGATCATACAGATGCGCAGCAACTGAAAAGCGGTCAGAATATTTACGGACAGGGCATGTGGGCAGCTTCCCTGCGCTATCATGAAGGCCGATTTTATATCTGCTTTGTGGCAAATGATACCCGTAAGACTTATTTGTATACTTCGGAAAAAATAGATGGTCCATGGAAAAAGCAGCTGATAGAAGGCTTTTATCATGACGGCTCTTTGTTATTTGATGAGGATGGCAGAAACTATATTGTATATGGAAATGATGAAATCTGGATTACAGAATTGAATGAAGATTTGACTGCACCAAAGAAGGACGGATTACATCGTCTTTTAGTCAGTGATCATAAGAACCCGGAGCTAGGCTATGAGGGTTCTCATATTCAAAAAATAAACGGCTATTATTATATTTTTCTGATTCATTCCCTGAGAGACCGCTGGATGCGGACGGAAGCATGCTTTTACAGTGATTCTCTGGAAGGAGAATTCACGGGTGGAGATGTACTTTGTGATGATCGTGGATATTGTGGACAGGGCGTGGCACAGGGAGGAATCGTGGATACGCCGGATGGAAAGTGGTATGCAATGCTGTTTCAGGATTCCGGAGCAGTTGGACGGATTCCTATTCTGGTTCCGGTTACCTGGAAGGATCATTTTCCGTTTTTTGGACAGAACGGACATGTGCCGGAAGAAATAGAGGTTCACAGTACCAGACCAGGATATATTTATCAGCCATTAGTGGGAAGTGATGATTTCTGTAATGGGCTGCTTCCGCGCTGGCAGTTTAATCATGATCCAGATCCACGGTACTATCATCTGGATGCATTGCAGGGAACCTATACAATTACAACACGGGAAGTTTGTACAGAGCTTACACAGGCAGTAAATACGCTTACGCAAAGGATGAGTTATCCGTCCTGCGCAGCTGAGGTTACTGTTGATGCTTCTGCATTGAAAGAGGGCGATGTCGCAGGTTTGTGTGCGTTGCAGAGCTGTTATGCTGCAGTTGGCATTACAAAACATCATGGAAAATATGAAGTCCTTATGCTGGATAAAAAAGAAGATGGTATATTGGATATGACGGAAAGAACTGTTGTTGAATCACACCAGATGGATTTTCGTCTTGAAGCAGATTTCTGTAACATGAAGGATGAAGCACGCTGCTATTACCGGGTAAATAAGGGAGACTGGCTACCCATCGGAACCGTGCATAAGCTGTACTTCAAACTGGATCATTTTACTGGTTGCCGGTTTGGTCTGTTCTGCTATGCGGCAGAGGAAACAGGAGGAAGTGCCTGCTTCCGGGATTTTAAGTATTATGATGTTGATGAAATCTCATAAAGATAGAACTGCATAAAATAAGTGTCGGAATTTACTCAAATTTTTCCTACTTTGGACATTGGTTTTTACAACGGTATTGTATAGTGAAGCAGAGGAAAAACAAAACATGTTTCAGAGGGGAGAAACGATTATGAGAATTAAGAGTATGATGAAGGGTATGCTTGCTGTTGTAATGGCAATGTCTATGGCAGCATGCTCCGGGGCACCTGCAGCAGACCAGACTTCTTCTGAGTCACTGTCACCGGCACAGACAGAAAGTACAGCAGCAACAGAGCAGGAAACAATCGTAACAGAAGTATCTATGTTAAATTGTTTGCATTTCAGACTCTTGTAAAGGGTCTTCGTCCATAAAAATTAAGAGATAAGCCCTACAAGGATCAAATTGGTTCAAAACCGATTTGAAAACCTTGTAGGGCTTATTTATTTGCAAAAATTTTTGTTCCTTACTTGACAACCGCATATGGACAACCAGAGAAAAGCCTGATTTCATGCGGGTTTGCGCGGCTTGACCTTTTCACCTCAACTTATTTCTGCTTGTCATGGTGCGTTACGGCTAGCGTGTTTTCAGGGGTTAATGGCTTCTGGTTGCGCTCTATGCTAATAGCGAGGCCTTTCAAGTCCTCGCTATTACAACGATGGTCAGCTCATTTGTGGCAGAATGGTATGGCGAAGTGCGGAGCGGCATCATGAATGAAGGGTGATGTCGCTCAAAGTTATACGCAATGAAATAAGCGCGGTTCAGCAGGAATTGCTATTGAAGTTGGAAATAAAATCAATCGCCATGCTAGAATATGCACCAAAACAAGATTCCGAGGCCTGCTGAAAACAGGATCATCAGAATTGGCGATGGAGCTGTTTTTCTGATTTTTTTACAAATCAGATGCGTTGCTCCGAGCATGGCAAATACTGCGATAGAGCGCAAATCGGGCGTAAATCCGGCCTGTAAATCTGTGAGGCCAAACAGCGTAGACAGCGCCATGCTGAGCGCGGTCGCAAGGATCATCGCTACAACGCACGGACGAACTCCCGATAAAAAGGCGTTGACGGGTGCATATTTCATCAGATTCTTTAGTGCGGATGCAATTAAGAGAATAATCAAAAATGACGGCAATACCACGCCCAGCGTTGCAACAAATGAACCGAGGATTCCGCCCAGTGTTGAGCCGATAAAGGTTGCCATATTCACGGCAAGGGGTCCCGGTGTGGATTCAGATACGGCAATAAAATTCAGGAATTCGTTCTCTGTCAGCCAGCCATTGGAAAGCACCGTTTCGCGTACCAGCGAAACCATTCCATAGCCGCCGCCGAAAGACAAGGCACCGATCATCAAAAAGTTCAGAAAGAGACGCAGGTATATCATGACGTTTTCCCATCTCCTTTCCGGATTTTTCGCAGAAAGAAAACAACAAGCCCGACCGCGCCGCAGATCAGGATGTAAAACACAGAGGAAAACGAAACTGCTGTGATCGAGCAGCAGAGCATGGAAGCCACGACCAACGTGAGAATCGTCAAGTTTAGTGTATTTTTGTCAATACTTTTAAGCATTTTCAGCCCTGCGGTAAGGATCAGATAGATCACACATACCTGAATCCCGCGGAATGCGCAGGAAACCCAGCGCAAACTGAGAAACTGATCAAAGAACAGCGAGATACCATAAATTACAAAGAAAGATGGAATGCTGACAGCAAGTGTGGACATGGTTGCACCCGCAAATCCTGCAATTTTGTAACCAATGTAAGTCGCACTGTTGATGGCGACTGGTCCTGGCGTGGATTCGGCTACCGCAACCATGTCCAGAAACTCGCTTTTTTCAAGCCATTTTTTCTTTTCAACGAACTCATTTTCAAGCAGCGCAATCATAGCGTATCCGCCGCCAAAGGTGAACGCACCGATTTTTAAGAATGTGATAAATAAAGAGCAAATTAGTTTCATACCTGTATATCCTGCCTTCTTCGAATAATACCTACGAGTAAAACGCCCAATAGAATCAGGCAGCCAGACAACACCTGCGACACGCGGACACCTGGCATCAGATAGAGACTGTCCGTACGAAGTCCCTCTACAAAGCAGCGTATCACACCATAGCCGATCATGTAAAACGGAAGCAGATGAATGATGGCTTGGCAGAGCGTAAACCCAAGCCCAAGACTTCGGCGGCTGTCGCCAATCGGATGCGTTCATTGGATGGAGACGAGGACAGGCACACAAGAATATGCTCTTTTGGAAGTTCGCTTCCTTTGTTCTGTACATTTTCACCACCCCTCTTAAACGATATTATAGCACCAAGATGTGAAGGCTTCAACTGCGCCCAATCGGATTCGTTGTCCGGAAATGAAATTTGCTCTGAATCATAGATCACGATTTCTACATGGGCATGACTGCTGCGAAACCGGGAAAGCGTTTCCTCAAGTTCGTCAGGAGAAATATTTCCGGCCAGATGCACGCACTGCTCAGGCTGCTGTTGTTCGGGCGCTTCCTCGATTCGCTTCTGATTTTCATCCAGAAAGCGATCCAGCCGCTTCATCAAAAACCAGCCGAACAGGAACATTAACGCTGTCCCAGCGATCAAAACTACATCTTCCACATACCCTCACCGTCCGTTCAGATTCGGAAGCACTTTTGCAGCGCTTTGTATTCGCCCAACGCCAAAATCGTTATTTCCCCGGACAGCACCGTATCAGGTGTAATTGATACTTCGGTTTTTCCCGAATGCTTGATGCCAAGAATGTTGATAGACGGTATTTTTACTTTTTGTGCTAAAGCTCTGTTTTTGGAGCTTTGCGTTTATTATAAAACTCTAGCGGGGGAACTCCATCCCCGTACCTGTTGACTAGGGCGGAAAACCGCGATACAATAAAAGAAACGACCTTTTTACGGCAGCAGGCCACGAGGAAAACAAACTATGGAAGTAGAACTGCTCAAAAAATACGGCAGTGTGAGCCCCGGCAAAATAGAGAATCTGGACGGCACGACTGAAACTGTCGATTTCCGCTTTTCAACGGCGATCCGCTTTTACCGCAACATGGAGGACGCCGATTTCCCACTGCACTGGCATGCCCCTGGCGAGATCATCTCCCCCATCGAGGGGACCTACACGGTTACGATTGCGGGCAAGACCGTGACGCTGCAGCCCCATGATGTGCTGATTATCGCATCGGGCGAGCTGCACAGCATTCGCGCACCCAAAACGGGGGAGCGATACATCATGAACTACAGCGTATCGTACTTTCATCAGATACAGGACATGGCCGAGTTGTTCAACACGTTCTACCCCTTCCGCCTTGTCACCCGGCAGGAGGACCCCGAACTGGCCGACCAGCTGTTTGCGGTGCTGGCGCAGATAGAGGGCGAGTATTTCAGCACGAACGTCTGCCGTGAGAGCGAGATCATGGCCTTGATGCTGCACTTTTTCTCGATCTTCGGGCGGTATGAGCACCGCCAGAACAGTGAGCAGGTGCTGGATTACCCCAAGCAGCAGGACCACATGCGCCGCTTTGCAGAGTTGTGCGCCTACATCAACAACCACTGCACCGAGCGTCTCTCGGTCGAGGATCTGGCCTCCCGCGCGGGGTTTAGTGTCTACCATTTTTCGCGCTTGTTCAAGGAAAACACGGGCATGACCTGCCACAATTACCTGGTGGCGCGCCGCATCATCTATGCCAAAGCACTGCTGGTGGACGATACGATCCCCATCACCGAGATCGCTATGCGGTCGGGCTTCAACTCGATCGCAACCTTCAACCGCCTGTTCAAGGCGCAGATAGGTTATACCCCTACCGAGTACCGCCAGATGGCCTCCCACGGATAAAAAAGCGCCGCCGCGTGAAAGTTCCACGCGGCGGCGCACTTTTTAATTATTCGTAAATTTTGCGGCCGTGGGCATCGCCGATGCCCGTTTTGCGGTAGAAGTAGGTGTTGATGACGTCGCGCCACTCACAGGCGTGCTCCTTCTGGTGGGCAAAGCGTGCCTCCAGGCGGGCGTACACGGCAGGATCCAGGTAAGGCTTCAGCGTCACAACCTCGTCGTAGAACCGCGCGGCGTCCTCGGCACCCTCGAAGTGGGTGTCGTAGATGTGCTGCAGGATCGTTTTGCCGCTCTTGAGCACATAGTTGTACGGCATGTGGTGGAAGAAGAGCAGCAGCTCTTCGGGGCAGGTCTCCACATTGGCGTACATTTCAGCCAGTTCGGGGGCGTACTGGTGGCAGTAATCGCTGCCCGTGGGCGAGCGGTCAATGCCAATGCCGTCGAAGGAGGCGCGGTGGTAGCAGCCCCAGCGGCTGTACTCATAACCGTCAACGTTGGGGCCGTAGTGGTAGTTGGGGTTGACCATCCAGCCCACGCCCAGGGGGGCGTTGTATTTCTCATAGGTGGGCCAGGACTGCATCAAAATGTGGTGCAGCGTCTTTTCCACAGGCTCATTGTTGCCGAAGGTCAGCCGCAGCCACTCGCCGGCAATCACGGCGGGGTCCAGCGTGGTGTCATAGCTCAAGCGGCCGAATCCGTAGAGGTTCGCAGCGGCCAGGTCGTGGCCGGTCCAGTTTTCATCGTTGCCGGTGTTGGTCACGGCCACCATTCCGTTGCCCGCGCCTTGGATCAGCGCACGCACATGGGCGTCGCCGTTCGGGCGGGTGTGCATGTCGAAGTCCAAAATCTGGCGGAACCAGGGCATCAAGTAGCAGACGTGGCGCTGCTGGCCCGTGTACTCCTGCGCAATTTGGAACTCCACGGCAATGTGGGTGTGCTGCAGGCCGCCAATCAGCGGGGAGACCGGTTCGCGCACCTGGAAGTCCATGGGGCCGTTCTTGATTTGCAGCGTGACGTTGTCGCGGAAGGTGCCGTCCAGCGGCATAAAATAGTCGTAGCCTGCGCGGGCACGGTCAATCTTGGTATTGCGCCAATCCTGCTGGCAGTTGTAGACGAAACAACGCCAGACAATGTGACCACCGCAGGGGGCCACGGCATCGGCCAGCATGTTTGCGCCGTCGGCCTGGTTGCGACCGTAGGTGAAGGGGCCGGGGCGGCCCTCGGAGTCGGCCTTTACCAGGAAACCACCCAGGCCGGGCAGGTTTGCCCAGACCTCCTGGGCCTTATCCGCCCACCACTTGGCCACGGCGGGGTCGCAGGGGTCGGCGGAGTCCATGCCGCCCAGCTCCATCGGGGCGGCAAAGTTGATGCTCAGATACAGCTTGACGCCGTAGGGGGTGAAGATTTTCAGATACTCCTGCAGGGCGCCGAAGTAGCGGTCGGTGATGAGCCAGCTGGCGGCGTCCTTGACGTTGACGTTATTGATTGTGATGCCGTTGATGCCCACGGACGCGAGCATACGGGCGTAAGCCGTCAAACGCGGTACATCGATTAGAATTTCGGAATCTTTGAAAAAGAAGGAATCGCCGGAGTAGCCGCGCTCAATGCTGCCGTCCATGTTGTCCCAGTGGTTCAGCATGCGCAGGCGGTTGGATGGTGCCTTCTCCTCATCGGCGGTGAACTGCGCCCACGCCTTGCCTGCGGTCTGCAGATTGCGCAGCAGTGCAAAAACGCCGTACAAAACGCCTACTTCGCTGCCGCCCTCGATGGTGCAATGGCCGTCGGCGGCCTTCAAGCGGTAACCCTCAGGGTCCAGGGCCATGTCCAGCGCCAGGGTGATGTCGTCGCCCTCGGTCAGCGCTGCGCCGTACAGGCCCTTGAAGCCCTCGGCCAGTTCTGCCTTGGCGCGGTCGATGGTTTCGCCCGTCAGCTCGGTATGCAGAGAAATCGCGTCGCAACGGCAGCCCCTAATCTCCGGGTATGCCAGCCAGCATTTGGTAAATGCCATGGTAAAACCTCCTATATATGTGAATAAAATTATTGTTGTTCCAGAATTTTTATCAGCCGTTCCGCAGCTTCTTTGCCGTCGCCGGGGCGGTTCGCACTGCCGAAGCTGAAACGTAAGGTCGACAGCGCATCCTCGGCCGCAGTGCCGCCCAGAGCCATCAAAACGTGGGAGGGCTCCTGCACGCCGCGGTTGTCGCACGCTGCGCCGGGGGAGACACTGACCCCTGCTACATCCAGCTGGTAGGTCAGCCGCTGGCCGCTGCGGCCGGGTAGGCCAACGCTTAGCAGGCCCGGCAGGCCGTCCGCAGGGGTGTGCAGCCGTGCTTCGGGCCGGGCAGCATGCAGCGTCTGCCAAAACTCCTCGGCCAGGGCACGCTTTTTGGCAGTGCGCTGGCGGCGCTCGTCGCAGGTGACCTTGAACGCTGCGGCCAAGCCCGCAATCAGCGCTGCGGGCTCAGTGCCGGGGCGCAGGCCGTACTGTTGACTGCCGCCGTAAATCAGCGGGCGCAGTTTGCGAGGCTCGCGCACATACAAGAAGCCGATGCCCTTCGGCCCGCCGAACTTGTGGGCCGACGCCGACAGAAAATCGATGCCGTCCAGCGGGATGGCCAGGTGTCCCGCTGCCTGCACAGCGTCAACGTGCAGCAGCACATCCGCCTCACGGCAGAGCGCTGCCAGCGCGGGGATGTTCTGTACAACGCCTACCTCGTTGTTGGCGTACTGCAAGCTGACCAGGTTGGGGTGGGCCGCCAGGGCGCGGGTCAAGCTCTCAGGTACAACGCGGCCGAACCCGTCAACCTCCAGCGTTGTCATGCGGCCGCCGTCGTCCCGGATTGACGCGCAGGCATTCAGAACCGAGTGGTGCTCGATGGGCGTTGTGACCACATGGCCGCCCTGCGGCACCGTGCCACGGATGGCCCAGGTGTTGCTCTCGCTGCCGCCGGAGGTGAAAAATATATGGTCGGGGGTGCAGCCCAGATTTTCCGCCACGGTCAGCCGTGCTTTTTCCACGGTCTGCTTGGTGTGCAGGGCGCTGCGGTAAAGTGCGGCGGGGTTCGCGTACTCTTGGTAAGCGGTATACATGGCCTCCAGCGCCAGCGGCTCAATGGGCGCGGTGGCGGCATGGTCTGCATAAATTTCGTGGTTCATAGGTAGTTGCCTCAAATAAATGTAAAGGAATCAAAGTCAAACTGCGTGCCGGGCAGGAAGAGGAACGTGACCTGCCGCGCCCCTGTGACGGGCTCAAACGTGAAGGTTTGCTCGCCCCAATCGGCCTGTGGGCCAAACTCGACCACACGGCGCTCGGTCTCACCGCCGTCTGCAGCGGCAAACATCAGATGCACCGTGTTGGCGGGCAACGGGCTGCGGCCCGTAATGCGGATGCCGCAGCAGCCGGTCTCGCCAAAGTCCATGCGGTCAAACAGCAGCGAGACATTGTTGCCGATGCCCAGCACACGCGACCCGTCACGGGTAAAGGAATCGCCATAGACGGCATCGCACGCGCCCGCAGCCAGGGTATCCCATGCGCGAGAATGACGGGTGAAGATAAAGCCCTTGATGTGGACCTTCACGTTCAGCTCCACGGCAAACCTGCCGATGCCGCGCAGGAGCTTGTCCAGCTTGAAGGTATCGGGCTGGTAGACGTTCCACTGCTTGGGCTTGTGGTAGACGCGCTCGCCGATCATTGTACTGCCCTCGGCGTAGGGCTCGCCGTCCCAGAAGCGGAAGGTCGTCGGTTCTCCGTCCAGCACAAAGATTGGCAGCTCCACCGTATCTGCACCATCGGGGCCAAAGTCGATATCATCGAACAGCACCCAGCTGCGGCCCGTGCGGGAGGTGGAAACGCCGCGCTCGTTGCCGTTGCCGATGTCGCCGAAGGACGCATCAAAACGGCTGGCCGAGATAAATTCATAAGGGTTCTTGTGCAGCTGACCAACGCCAGAGATGGACAACTCCAATTGGGAGATCAGCTGCGGCGCATCGTGGCCGTTGCGCGCCAGGGCACGAACCCGCAGTGTGCCATCGCCCAGGGCGGTCACCGTCAGCACATCACCGTCCGGCTGCATGGCCGCGTTCACGGCGGGTACACCCTTGTCGTCGGTCAACTGCCACTCGATGTCGGTGAAGGTTGCTGCCGCTGGCCGGCGTGCGGCGGTGATGTGCGTTACGGGGTGCTCCTTGTCCAGCGCTGTGCGCTCGGCGATCAGGGCCAGCTTGCGCACAGGGATTTCCTGCGTGCTGCCGCCAAAGGTCAGCGGCGGCAGACGGCGGCGGACGGGGCCTTCAAACGGGGCGGCGTTCAGCGTCAGCACTGCAGGGCGCAGGCCGGGGGCCGTGACATCCACGGTAATCGTGCCGGTGCGGCCATTGCCCGCCACAACGGCCAGCAGCATGCCGCTGAAAAGGCGGCGGCTGTCGGTCTGGTACTCGTCGGGGTCGGCGCTGTCGCCGTTGTCAAGGCCCACCAGCACACCCGCGCCATTTACGCGGACCGTCACGCAGTCGTTCGCGTTGCGCACAGGGTTGCCGTTCTTGTCGCGGGTTGTGATTGTGATAAACGCAAGCTCACGGCCATCGCCGGAAATCGTCTTGCGGTCAGCCTGCAGGCAGACCATAGCGCTGTCATCGAAGGAATCCTGCTCGTCGGTTGCCACGACCTTGCCGTTTTCATCGTAGGCTACGACCTTGACGCTGCCGGGGTGGTAGGCTGCCTGCCAGCTGGCGGTACGGCCCTTGACGGAGTCCAGCACCTTGCGGCCAAGGCTCTCGCCGTTCACAAACAGTTCTACGCTGTGGGCGTTGGTGCAAGCGCAGAGGTCAATCAGCTGCCCTTCGTTGAAGTCCCAGTAGGGGAACAGGTGTACCATTGGGTGTGTCTTGGGGTCGAGCCACGCGGCCTGCACAACGTAGTAGGCGTCCTTCGGGAAGCCTGCCGTGTCAATCGTGCCGAAATAGCTGCTGCGCGTGTGGTAAGGTGTCGGCTCGCCGATGTAATCCCACCCGGTCCAAAGGTACTGCCCCAGCGTGAATGGCCAGCGCTGCTCGCTCTGCAGGCAGACATCCCAGCTCTCCGCGCCCCAGCTTGTGCGGCTGTTGCCCAGGCTTGAGCACTGCAGGTCGTCATCAGACAGCAGGCTTTGCGAAAGCGGGAAGTGGTAGATGCCGCGGCTCTGCACGATGGACGACGTCTCACTGCCGTAGATGACCCAGTCGGGGTGCTTCTCGTGGTGGCTGGCGTAGAGACGCTCGCCGTAATTATAGCCCGCGACCTTGATGATATCGGCACAGTGCTGTGTGTTTTCCCACGGCATGTAGTTGGAACCGAGCGTTGGGATGCCGTTGCGCGCAGGGTCGTGCGCGGCGACCTCGGCCAGCAGCATCCGCATTGTGTCCGCGCCCTCGGAACCCGCGTGGGTGTCGTAGATCTCGTTGCCGATGCACCAGAACAGCAGGCTTGGGTGGTTGCGGTCGCGGCGGATCCAGGCAGCAACATCCTTTTCCTGCCACTCGTCAAAGAAGCGGCCGTAGTCGTAAGGGTTCTTGCCTCTGCGCCAGCAGTCGAAGCTCTCGACATCCATCAAAATGCCCATCTCGTCGGCCAGATCCATGAACTGCGGCGCGGGCGGTGTGTGACCTGTGCGGATGCTGTTAACCCCCATGGACTTGAGGATTTCAAGCTGACGCTTGGCGGCGCTGTACTCAAACGCCGAACCGAGACAGCCGAAATCGTGGTGGATGCAGACGCCCTTGATCAAAACGCGCTTGTGATTCACCAGCAGCCCGCAGTCGGGTGTGGCTTCGATGGTGCGGCAGCCAAAGCGGGTGGTTAGTGTGTCGGTAACGCCATCGGCGCCGGTTAGCTCTGCCGTGATGTGGTAGAAGCTCGGCGCGTCCAAGTCCCACAATGCGGGGTCTTGCAGCGTGAAGGTGTGCGAGGCTTTGTAAATCGCGGTTTCCTTGCCCGTGCGCCAGCCATCGGGGGAGGGGAGAGCAGCCCATGCATCGGCAGGGATGGCGGCAGTGCCAAGAAGGCTGCCGTTGTCATCGGTCAGATGCAGCGTCAGCGTGCGGCCCGCGCTGGCGGCGGTGACGGAACCCGCCTCGGCAGTGACGGCCACGGTCCAAGCGCCGTTGTCGCCCTCTTTGGCAGCTACATACAGTCCATCGGGCATCAAGTGGAGGTCGGGAGCCTCCCACAGTTCCACATTGCGGTACAGGCCCGCACCAGAGTACCAGCGGGAGTTGGGGTGGCGCAGATTGCAGCGGACAAGAACCTCGTTCTGGCCCTCATGCAGCGCGTCGGTGATGTCGAACCAGAACGACGTGTAGCCGTACTTCCATTGGCCGACTTCGGTGCCGTTGACGAAAACGGTCGTATCCATGTAGGCCCCGCCGAACCAAAGCATGCGGCGGGTGCCGGGTACATCGGTGACGAAGAAATATTTGCGGTAGAACAGTGTGCCATCGCGGTACAGATCGTCCGCGTGGCGAATCTGCCAATCGTGGGGCAGGTCGACGGGGGTGAACTGCGCGTTCCAAGGCAGCAGCTCGGTATCCGGCGCGCAGGCGGCAAACAGCCAGTCGACGCTGAAATCGGTGCGTTTCATAAGGAACAGCTCCTTTTCATAAGGGTAAGGGGATGTGACGGGAAGTGCCGTGCAGGTCCGACATGGCCGTGTCGGGCACACACGGTGCGCCCCGTCACCGGGGCGCGGTACTTGCGTACCATAAACAGCAAACCGGGGGCAGCCCCATGTTGTTACGTGAGGCTGCCCCCGGCAGTTGCATCACTGTCGCAGGGACAGTCAGTTTCCAAACAAATTACTTGCTTGCGTTGTAGGTGTCGTTGTACATATCAACGATGTTCTGCATGTTCTGGGCTTCGACCTCAGCAACGTAGGTATCCCAATCGTTGTTGATGTCGGCCTGATTCATGGCAAACTTGCAGGTCCAAGCGTTGACGGTATCGGTCATGGGGGTGCCCCACAGGTTCAGCATCTCCATCTGATCCTCGTCGAAGGTAACGGTGGGATCCAGCGGGCGCAGCTTGCGGTACTGGCCCTGACGGTCGTAGAAGTCACGCAGATCCTCGGTGAAGTTGCTGGTCAGCAGCTCGGTGTTGCCGCCATACATGAAGTTGCCGCAGGCGTAGCCCAGCTCTTCACGCAGGTCGATCTGATCGTCGGAGGTCTGTCCGATGGACAGGCCTTTGCAGTAGTAACCGGGGGTCAGGCTGTAAGCGCCGTCGGTGACGGTGTAGGTCTCGCCCTCTTTGCCCCACTTGGTCAGGGTCAGGCCCTCGTCAGAGTACCACAGCCAGTCAACAAAGCGCATCATCTTGATGAACTCGTCCTCGCCCAGCTCTTTCAGAGCGTTGGAAGAGATCATGATACCGCACTCAAGGCGCTGGTTCTCGGCCTGATAGTCGGATGTGCCGATGGGAGTGAGGATGCGGTATAGCTCGTAGTTGCCCTCGCCCAGCTGCTCCTTGACCTTGGCGTCCTGGACGGCGTACTGGGCACGGTTGGTGGACATGATGACGGTCTCGCCGCGGTAGAACTTGTTCAGCGCGGTGTCGTCATCCTGGGTCCAGGTCTCGGGGTCAAGGACCTTGTTCTGGACGAGCTTCTGCAGGACAGTGTAGGCCTGCTTGTATTTGTCGGAGACAGAGCCGTCAACGAAGGAATCGCTGTCGGGGTCATAGACCAGACCGTAGTTGGTGGTGATGGCCCAGCCGGTGTTGATATCGTAGGAGGCACCCAGCAGCTTCAGCAGGTTGCCGCCCTGACCGTAACCGGAGGTCTGGCCGCACCACATATCGGACCAGATGTAGTCATTCTCGCCGCACATGCCCTGCTCGACCATGTACTTCTTGACGCCGATCAGCACGTCGGCGAACTTGTCCCAGGTCCAATCCTTTTCCAGCTCGGCGACATCGTAGCCGGCAGCGTCAAAGATGTCCTTGCGGACGAGGAAGGTGTAATCCTGCAGAGCGGTCTCCTTCAGGCCGGGCAGGCGGTAGTACTTGCCGTCGGCCTGCGTGATGGTGGCCAAGTCGTCCTGCATGTTGTACTCCTCGACGAAGTTGGAGTAGTTGGGCATATACTGGACATAGTCGGAGACGGGGACAACGCCGCCGCCGGTGACATACGCAGTTTCAGTGTAGATCTTGGGGATGATGTAGGGGGCAGTGCCGGAAGAAACGGCCAAGGAAACCTTATCGGTGTAGTTGGAGTTGTCAACGACGGTCAGTTCCAGATGGACGTTGGTGGCATCCTCGATGGCCTTAAAGACGCCCTCGTTGATCCACTTGTCGTTCATGGGATAGGCGGGGTTGTCGTTGAAGAACATCGTGTAGGTGACAGGCTCGTCAGAGTGGAAGTGCTCGCCGTACTCATAGCCGAGGTTCGACTCGTCCGCAGCAGCGGTGTCGGTGGTAGCAGTGCTGTCACCGGTGTTGGTGGTGCTTGCAGCCGTGGAGCTGCCGGAGCCGCCGCAGGCAGCCAGAGACAGCACCATGCCGGTAGCCAGCACGAGGGATGTGAGCTTTTTCATGTTTCGTAACCTCCATTACGTTTTTTCCTGCTCCCCGGAAGGCCCTGGGAAAACAGGCGTTTTCTTTCATCCGGCGCCGGAGTCGGCGTCGGTTTTAAGACAGTGGAAAAACGGGACGCAGAGCACTAACGCGAAAACGTTAGCCCTTAACGCCACCCAGCATCATGCCCTGCACGAAATACTTCTGGATGAAGGGGTAGATGCAAATGATGGGAGCGGACGTCAGCACCATGGCGCAGGACTTGATGTTGGAAGCGATCTGCATGGCATCGCCTGCATCGGCACTTGTGCCGGAAGCGCTGCTGATGAGCTGGCGCAGATAGTAGGCAACGGGCCATTTCGTGGTCGTATCCAAGTAGAGGAAAGCATCAAACCAGTCGTTCCAGTACTGGACGACGTAGAACAGTGTCATGGTGGCAATGATGGGCTTGGACAGGGGGATGGCGATGCGCCAGAACACGCCCCACAAGTCCAGGCCGTCGATCTCGCCGGCTTCTTCCAGTTCACGGGGGAGAGTGAGGAAGAAGGAACGCATCAGGATGACGTAGTAGGTGGAGATCATGCCGGGCAGGATGAAGGATGCCACGGTATCGCGCAGACCCAAAGAAACCATCAAAATGTAGTTGGGGATCATGCCGCCGCTAAAGTACATCGTGAAAATGATGAACTTGTTGATGGCCTTGCCGCCGTACAGCTCCGCCTTGGAAAGGGGATAGGCCAGCAGGGCGCTGAACAGCAGAGCGCAGACCGTGCCAATGATGGAGTACACAATGGTGTTGCCGTAATAGGGGATGAACTTGCCGTCGGTGACGACGTATTTATATGTGGAGATGTTGAAGTCCTTCGGGATCAGGCCGACTTGGCCTGCAACGATCGCCTGCGTAGAGGAGAAGGACTGGGCGATCAAGTACAGGAACGGGTAAAGCATCGCAACGCTGATCAGCGTCAGGATGATGGCGTTAAAGACCTTGAACACGCGGTAACTGCCGGATTCCTTGATCTTCATGGGGCCCATAGTAGTTGCTTTTGCCATTATTTTATCCTCCTAATTACCACAAACCGCTGCCGGTCAGCCAAGAGGAGACCTTGTTGGCAACCGTGAGCAGGACCAGGTTGATAACACCTTGGAACAGGCCGACGGCCGTTGCGTAGCTGTAGTTGCCGGAGCCAAGGCCCATGCGGTAGACGTAGGTGGCGATGATGTCGGCCGTCTCATAGGTCGTGGGGGTGTACAGCAGGAAGACCTTCTCGAAAGCGGCGGAACCGCACAGGCTGCCGATGTTCAGAACCAACAGGGTGGAGATGGTGGGCAGGATGGCGGGGATGGTAACGTGCAGGCACTGCTGGAAGCGGTTTGCGCCGTCCAGCTCAGCAGCCTCGTACAGTTCGGTGTTGATGCCGGACATGGCAGCCAAGTAAAGGATGGTGCCCCAGCCGAGGCCCTGCCATACGCCCGTGGTAACAAAGATCGTCGTAAACCACTCGGGCAGGGAGATGAAGGTGACGGCCTCGCCGCCCAGCTTGGTGATGAGGTTGTTGATGGGACCGCTGGTGGACAGAATCTCGCGGACCATGCCCGCAACGATGACCATCGAGATGAAGTGGGGCAGGTAGGAGATCGTCTGCACAATCTTCTTGAAGTGAACATTCTTGACCTCGTTCAGCAACAGGGCGAAGATCAGCGTCAGCGGGAAGCTGATGATCAGATACTTGAAGTTCAACAGCAGTGTGTTCTTGAACGCACGCCAGAAGTTCTGATCCTTCATGAACTGGTTGAAGTACTTCAGGCCGCTCCATTCATCGCCGAAGATGCTGCTGCCGGCGCGGTAGCGGCGGAACGCAATGATGTTGCCGAACATCGGGATGTAGCGGAACACGATGTAGTACACAATGGGAATGAACATCATTGCGTACCATTGCCAGTACTTTTTAATGTGCTTCATCACGGCACCCTGTTTCTTGACAGTGGCCACAGAAGCGTCTTTTTGTGCGGTCTTGGGCATGGTTCTGTCTCTCCTTCCTAATATCAATCACAGGTCAAGGGCCTGCGTTGCGGACTGGGTGACAGTCAGCTTTGCGGGGGCCTGACCCATCAGCGCTACGCTGCGGGCATCAGGCTGGGAAGCACCGACATAAACGCTGTAGCTGCCTGCCTCAACGATCGGCGTGCCTTCCTCATTGCAGAGGGCGAAGGCGGCCAGCGGCAGGTGAATTTTGACCTGCTTCGTCTCACCGGGCTGCAGCTCGACCTTGGCAAGGCCCTTCAGCTGGGCGTTCGGGGTGTTCTCGCGCTCGGCCTTGACGTAAACCTCCACGCTCTCACGGCCCGCAACGGAACCCTCGTTCGTGACGTCCACCGTCACATCGAGGCCGTCGGAGCCCGCCTCATTCGCGCTGACAGCAGCGTTCTTGAAGCCGAACTTCGTGTAGGACAGGCCGTAGCCGAAGGGGTAAAGGGCTTCCTTCTCCATGTAGCGGTAGGTGCGGCCCTTCATGGCGTAGTCGGTAAACTCCGGCAGGTCGCGGTCGCTGTGGTAGAAGGTGACGGGCAGTTTGCCCTGCGGGTTCGTCTCACCGAACAGAGCGCGGGCCACAGCCTCGCCGCCACGGGCACCGGGATACCAGGCTTCGAGAATGGCGCTTGCGTGCTCATCTGCATAGTTGACAGCCAATGCACTGCCGCCCAGCAGAACCAGAACAACAGGCTTGCCGCTCTCAACACAGGCTTTCAGGACTTCCTCCTGATGGCCGGGGAGCTTCAGGTTCGGCTTGTCGCCGCTGGCGAACTGGTTGCCCTGGTCGCCCTCCTCACCCTCAAGGCCGGCATCCAGACCGAGGACTGCGATAACGACATCGCTCTCCTCGCAGACGCCCTTGACCTCGCTCATCAGCTCGTTGGACTCGGCCAAGCCGTGGATGTTGTCGGCGTAGAGGTGGCAGCCCTGCGAGTAGCGGACTTTCACATCGTCGCCGAGGTAATCTTCAATGCCCTCCAGCACGGTGGTGTAGCGGGAGGCAGTACCCTCATAGTTGCCCAGCAGCGCCTTGCGACTGTCGGCATTGGGGCCGATGACGCCGACGGTGTGCAGCTTGGACTTGTCCAGCGGCAGCGTGCCGTCGTTCTTCAGCAGCGTCATGATGCTGTCGGCGACTTTCAGGTTCAGGGCCTTCATCTCGGCGCTGTCGACAACGTCGTAGCCAACCTTATTATAAGGAACCTGATCCTCGGCATCAAACATACCCAGACGCATGCGGGTCACATACAGGCGGGTCAGGCTCTCGTCGATCTTCTCTTCGGAAAGCTTGCCCTCGGCGACGGCCTGCTCAAGGTAAACGTAAAGGTCGCCGCAGTTCAGGTCGCAGCCGTTGTTGACGGCCAGTGCGACGGACTCCACAGGGCCGTCCGTGACCATGTGGCCGGTATGGAAGTCCTTGATGGCCCAGCAGTCGGAGGTAACGTGGCCGTCAAAATGCCACTTGTCACGCAGGATATCCTTTAGCAGGGTCTTGCTGCCGCAGCAGGGCTCGCCATTCGTGCGGTTGTACGCACCCATGACGGCCTCGACACCGGCTTCCTTGACCAGTGCGCGGAATGCGGGCAGGTAGGTCTCCCACAGGTCCTGCTTGGAGACGATGGCGTTAAAGTGGTGGCGGTCGCTTTCGGGGCCAGAGTGTACGGCGAAATGCTTGGCGCAGGCGGCGGCCTGCAGGTAATCGGGATCGTCGCCCTGCATACCCTCAACAAAGCGGACGCCGAGGCGGCTCGTCAGGAACGGATCCTCGCCGTAAGTTTCGTGGCCACGGCCCCAGCGGGGATCGCGGAAGATGTTGATGTTGGGGGCCCAGACGGTCAGACCCTTGAAAATGTCGCGGTCACCGTGGGCGCGGCACATATTGTACTTGCCGCGAGCCTCAACGCCGATGGCGTTGCCGACCTGCTCCATCATGTCCTCGTCAAAGGCGGCGGCCATGCCGATGGCCTGGGGGAAGACGGTGGCAGTGCCCGCGCGGCCGACACCGTGGATGCCCTCGCTCCACCAGTTGTAAGCGGGGATGCCCAGACGCTCGATCGCGGGAGCCCAGCTCAGCATCTGGCTGACCTTCTCGTGCAGGGTCATCTGCGCAACGAGGTCGGCCGCACGCTTGCGGTACTCAGCCTCTTTAGCGGGATTCTTGGTTCTCTTCATAATGCTTCCTCCTGTTCTTCCGTGTCCTTTACAGAACGCCGAAGCCTAAAATGGTGAATACTTTGTCCGTGCCCGGCTCCTGCATCTTGATTTCGATGTGGTGCCGCTGCGCGGTTTCTTCCTTTAAGATAATGGCCGCATGGCAGTGGGTCCAACCGGCCTGCCGCGGGTCGTAGGCCGCGACCTCTTTGCCGTCTACCGTGACGACTGCCGCGCCGAACTCCTTGCTGCCCGAATCCTTAAAAACGAGCTGGATGCTGCGGCAGGTGATGTCCATCGTGAACGGGTTGTCGCCCGCGCCCTTCTTCCAGTTGTGGGGGAACTCGGGGGTGTTGACATCCTCGAAGTCGAAGGGCACGCTCTGTAAATCGGTGTCCGTCTCGGTGAAGCAGCCGGGGTCGATGACCGCGTCAAAGGGGTTCACACTGCGGTCCAGCAGCTTCGTCTCGGCAAAGTCGAAACCGTAGTAGGGGGCGAGCTCTTTCGGGGCAGGCCCTTCCTGCTGCTTGTCCAGCCGGTCCAGCATATACATGAGGCAGTCCCGCATGATGCGGTGCCCGCTGTTGGAGGGATGGAACACATCGTAGAAGTACTGGCGGCGGGTGATGACGCTGCGCTCGCCGACACCAACGCGGAACTGCGGGCTGACGGCGTCCAGCACATTGACCATCGGCAGCTCATGCCGCCAACCGATGGGAGCCAAGCGATCCTTCAGGTTCCAGTCGTTGGCAAAAACGCTGAACAGCATCACAACGGCGGGCTCATTGGGGGCTGACCAGATCTTTTGGATCAGGCTCTCGTGCATCAGGCCCTTCGTCTCGTCAGCCTCGTCGTTGACGGCGAACTCGACGATGATCAGATCGGGCTGCACCACACCGTCGCGGGTGATGTCGCGGTCATAGCGGATGATGCCGAGCTGGCAGGGCGTACCGCCGACGCCCGCTTTGATGTAGCGGACATGTGCGCCGTGGTCGGGTGTGTACCTTTCGCAGATGGCCTCATAGGTCTTGCGCGCGTAGCACATTTCCTGCGAGGGAACCGCACCCGCGCCCTGTGTGATGGAGCCGCCCAGGAAGGCGATCGTCGTGGGCTTGCCATCGCGGAGCTGCTGCAACACACGCTTGATACGGATGTTGTTGCCGGTGCTCAGGCAGCTGCGGGCGATCATCTCGCTGTAGGCGGGCGTATCGAAAGCCACGGGCGGGTCGGGGTCAACCTCGGGGACTGTGTAGCCGTCGTTCAAGTAGAGCTTGACGGTGGCCGTGGCGATGTCCTTCGGTTTGACGAGCTCGAACAGAAACTCCTGCGGCGTCTCGTCGCTGTCGGACCACTGCTGCTCATCCATGACCATGATGTGCTCGGTGCCATCGGTGGTAATCTTCATGCTGTTGCGGCTGCCGCCGCTGCCCAGTTCCCCGGAGAAGCCGAGGGTGAAGGTCACGACCTTGTCGGGCAGGTCGCCGACGATGCTGACGCCGACGCTGTGCACGAGCTTGCGGAAGCCCTTGGCCGTGCGGAGCATTTCCAGAATGTTCTCATCGTCAATGCCGCCGACCATCTTGGCGAAAGTTACAAGGCGGTCACCATTGATATAAACGGGGTGGCGGCCTACGCCGTCATTGCTCGGCAGGCCGCCGACCGGCTTGTCCAGCAGTACATAAAATCCCGGGCGTTTGGCCGTTGGGTCCTTGGGTGCGATCTTGTCCAACACCGTTTGCTTCACTCTTTTCTGAATTGTCTGTGTCTTATGTTTGGTGAGCTCATCACAGGCCAAACATATCATCTGCCGTTATTATACCGCATTCCGAAAATGCACGCTTCTCATTTTTTGCTATGTATCTTATCAATATCTGCTGTTTTTACAGGCTTGTTGATTGTTTTTTGTGCAATGTGCTAGAAAGAAAAACACAGTTTTTGTGCGATTTGAGAAACGAATTGTAACTTTCGTGTCATCATTATGGATAAATGGTGCATATATGCCGCGAATTTTTCCTACCTGCTGCGCTTGTTCGGCATCGCCAAAATTTGCACAGCCTGAAAAATAGCACAAAATAAGCATTGCAAAAGCCGAAAGTCCCGAAAACGACGGGGCTTTTCTTGCAAAATGCGTCATTTTTGCGCTAAATTCCACGGATACACTGCGTTATAAGTAGAATGCAGGGGTGCTGTATTTATGTTGCCCTGTTGAAAATCGAGCCCGGTACCCCCTTGATTTTACCGCTGCAACCTGCTATATTGAGCCAAAACTGAACAACGAAAGGGGCCGATTTATGGCAGCAGTTACCCTGCCCACACACTATCGCAACGTTTTTGCGGAGCTGGGCTATGCGCAGGCGGAGATCGACGCACGCATTGAAAATGTACAAATGATGGCGAACGGCAACCGAACAACAGACAGCACAAAAGCACCCCCTGCACCAAAAGCACAATGCTTTCCGGTGCAGGGGGTGTTGTGGTTCAGTTCAGCCGGTCAGCCAAAACCATCAATCTTCGATCGTGATTTTGGTGATGACAGGCATCTGTTTGGGCTTGTTCCAGGTTTCAGGGCCGTAAGTGGGCTGGTTGGCAATGGCGTCCAGCACATCAAAACCGCTCTCCATTTCGCCAAAGGCGGCGTAACGGCCGTCCAGCTTGGCAGCATCCTTGTGAACAACAAAGAACTGCGTGCCGGCGGTATCAAAGTCATCATCGCGCGCCATAGAAAGGGCACCGCGGATATGCTTGAGCGGGTTGTTGACGCCATTTTCCGTAAACTCGCCCTTAATATGCCAATCACTGTCCGTCATGATGTCATTGTCCGGCGAACCGCCCTGAATGACATAATCCTTAACGATGCGGCACCAACACAAACCATCATAAAAACCGCTGCGTGCAGTTTTCACAAAGTTTGCCACGGTGAGGGGGGCATATTCCGGGTACAGCGTAAAAACCATAGTACCAAAGTCCCTGGTTTCAATCGTGCAACGCATTAGCCGACCTTCACATCCTTGAAGAACAGGTTGCCGGAAGCAGTCATGTAGAAACCGCTGATGTTGTCATGCATCAGGTAGTTGTTGGACTTGTAGTACAGGGGCAGAACAGCGTAATCGTTGGAAACGATGGCGTCAGCCTGCAGGGTCAGCTCAGCAGCCTTGGCCGGATCATTCTCAGCCTTGACCTGCTCAACCAGAGCGTCATAATCGGCGTTGGAATAGAACAGGTTGTTGGAAGAATCGCCGGTCTTGCACAGGGGCAGGAAGCTCATGGGGTTCACGTAGTCAGCGCTCCAGCCCATGGCAGCAACCTGATAGTTGCCTTTCTGAACGTCGTCATAGAAGATGCTCCACTCGTTGGAGGAAACTTCAACATTGATGTTCAGGTTGTTCTTCAGCATTTCAGCCATAGCTTCAACGACCTTCTTGACGGTGTCGTTGTCGTAGTAGCTCAGGGTCAGAGTGGGGAAGCCTTCGCCGTTGGGGTAGCCAGCCTCTGCCAAGGCAGCCTGAGCGCCCTCAACGTCAGCGGTAGCGGACAGGCCAAAGCTTTCGCGGCCTTCGGTGATATCCTTGCCATCAACAGAGTAGCCGGGGGCCAGGAAGCTGTAAGCGGGCTGTGCATCGACCTGCACAACGTTGTCGATGATGGACTGACGGTCGATGGCCAGGCAGATTGCCTTGCGGACCAGAACGTTGTTCACAGGCTCGGCAGAGCAGTTGAAGTCATAGTAAACAGTGCCGTAGCTGGGGCTGGTCTGCACACCGGCATTCTCGGCCTTCAGGCGGGCAAAGTCAGAGGAAGGAATGCTGGCAACGCCGTCAACCTCGCCGGACTCGTAAGCGGTCAGAGCAGTTGCCTGATCCAGAACGTAGCGGAAGGTGACCTTCTGCAGGGAGACATTCTCAGCATCCCAGTAGTTCTCGTTCTTTTCCAGAATGACGTTTTCGTTCATGCTCATGCTGGCGATCTTGAAGGGGCCGTTGCAGATATAGGTATCTGCTTCGGTGGACCACTTGTCGCCGTTGGCTTCAACGGTGGCTTTCTGAACAGGGGAGAAGGTCCACATGCTCAGGATGTCGATGAAATAGGAGGTGGGCTGGATCAGGGTGATCTCCAGGGTCTTGTCGTCCAGAGCCTTCACGCCCAGGTCGTCAGCGGTGGCGGTGCCGTCGTAATACTCCTGAGCATTCTTGATGTAATCGGTAGCCATGCTGACATACTGTGCGGCGGTGGCCGGGGTCAGAACGCGCTGAATGGTGTAAACGTAATCTTCAGCGGTCAGGTCGCTGCCATCGCTCCACTTCAGGCCGTCGCGCAGGTGGAAGGTGTAGGTCAGGCCGTCGTCGCTGATATCCCAGCTTTCAGCGTTGCCGGGAACCAGGGTGCCGGTGCTGTCATAGGTAACAAGGCCTTCGAAGCAGTTGATCAGAACATACTGTGCGAAGGAGTTGTTGGTCACGCTCGGATCCAGGCCGTCGGGAATGTTGCTCAGAACAAAGGTCAGTTCCTGGGCGGCATCACCGGTAGACTCGGAGGAAGCGGTGGTGGAAGTTGCTTCGCTGCTGGCAGCAGAAGAAACATCGGAGATGTTCTGGGGCTCATTGGAAGCGCCGCAGGCGCTGAGCAAGGAGACCGCCAGCGTGCCGGCAAGAGCGGCACTGATGACTTTCTTTTTCATGTGTATCCCCCTCGAAAAGAAAATAATGTATGTTTGCCGTTCCTTTGCACCGGCAGGGCGCAGCAAACCGGGCAGGGGAGCCAAAACGGAACAGCACCACCGTGTTGCATATCCCGCTTTGGCCGCCGGTACCCGTTTGCGGCAGGCTGCCGGAACAAGAAACGGAGAAACCAAAAGAAAAAGGCTTAATACAGGTGGCAGGCCACAAAATGGCCGGGTGCGGCTTCCTTCATGGCCGGGGTCTGCTCGCTGCAAATGGGCTTTGCATAGGGGCAGCGGCCACAGAACCGGCAGCCGGGTTTCGGGTTGACCGGGCTGGGCAGATCGCCCTCCACACCGGCGCTCGCATGGGCGCGGGCCAGCTTGGGGTCCGCGATGGGAATGCAGCTCAGCAAGCCCTTGGTGTAGGGGTGCAGCGGGTTTTTGTAGATCTCTTCAGAATCGCTGCTTTCCACCAGCTGGCCCAGGTACATCACGCCGATGTCATCCGAAACGTAACGCACCATCGAAAGGTCGTGGGCGATAAACAGGTAAGAGGTACCTTCGGCCTGCTGGTAGTCACGCAGCAGATTGACGACCTGCGCCTGAATGGAAACGTCCAGTGCGGAGATGGGCTCATCACAGATGACCAGCGCGGGGTTCAGCACCAGGGCGCGGGCAATGCCGACGCGCTGGCGCTGGCCGCCAGAAAACTCGTGGGCATACCGTCCGGCGTGTTCTGCCGTCAGGCCAACGCGGTTCAGCATGGCAAAGACTTTTTCGTCAACTTCCTGCTTGCTTTTGCAAACATGGTGGGCTTTCAGCGGCTCGGCAATGATATCGCGCACCGTCATGCGGGCGTTCAGCGAAGCATACGGATCCTGGAAGATCATCTGCATGTTGCGGCGCACCGGCTGCATCTGCCGGGGCTTGAGGTGGGCGATATCCTGCCCGTTGAAGATGATCTTGC
Organism: Subdoligranulum sp. APC924/74; assembly: GCF_003324125.1. Lineage (NCBI taxonomy): Bacteria > Bacillati > Bacillota > Clostridia > Eubacteriales > Oscillospiraceae > Subdoligranulum > Subdoligranulum sp. APC924/74. The sequence goes on from NZ_PSQF01000001.1 coordinate 209,893, forward strand.
CCTGCGAAGGCTCATAAATGCGGATGATGGTGCGTGCGCAGCTGCTTTTGCCGCAGCCAGACTCGCCAACCAGGCCAAAGGTGCGGCCGCGGCGCAGCGTAAAGTTGACGTCATCTACTGCATGAACTTCCGCGTGCGGGCCGACAGAAAAGAATTTTGTCAGGTGCTCTACCTGAAGAATGGGCTGTTCCATTAGTGTGCCTTCCTTTCGGCTTCTGCCAGTTTTTCATGCAGAGGATTTCCCTCGGCCGGGGCGTCCGGCTGCAGCAGCCAGCAGCGTGCCTGACGGCTGCCAACCTGGACAAACGGCGGGCACTCGGCTGCGCAGATGTTGCGCGCAAACTGGCAGCGGGAAGCAAACGGGCAGCCCTTGGGGGGCTTGGTCATATCCGGCGGGCTGCCGGGGATGGACTGCAAGCGCTCGCTCTTATCCTTGGTCAGGCCGGGGATGGAGGCCAGCAGGCCCATGGTGTAGGGGTGCAGCGGGTTTTCAAACAGATCGTTGATCTCCGCTTCCTCCATCACAAGGCCGCCGTACAGAACAACAACGCGGTCACACAGCTCAGCCACAACACCCAGGTCATGGGTGATAAAGATGATGCTGGTGCCGTATTCCTCCTGCAGGGAGCGCATCTGTTTCAAAATCTGGTGCTGGATGGTCACATCCAGGGCGGTGGTGGGCTCGTCCGCAATCAGCAGGTCGGGGTGGTTGGCCAGTGCCATGGCGATCATGACGCGCTGGCGCATACCGCCGGAAAATTCATGCGGGTAGGATTTCAGCCGCTTTTCGGCTTCGGGAATACGTACTTCGCGGAACAGCTCCAGCGTGGCAGCCTGCAGCTCGTCGCGCTTCATCTCCGGGTGGTGTACATGGATCATTTCGGCAACCTGTTTGCCAACGGGAATCAGCGGATTCAGGCTGGACATGGGGTCCTGAAACACCATGGCGATCTTCTGGCCGCGGATTTCGCGCATCTGCTTATCGCTGACTTTGGTCAGGTCGGTGCCTTCAAATTCAATTTTGCCGTTTTTAATGCGGGCAGTATCGGCCAGCAGGCGCAGGATGGACATGGAAGTAACGCTTTTGCCGCTGCCGGATTCACCAACGATACCAAGGATCTCGCCCTTATGCACTTCAAAGCTGACGCCGCGCACAGCCTGCACTTCGCCGGAGGAAGTCATAAAGGAGGTTTTCAGATCCTCTACCTTCAAAATCGTCTCGCTCATTTTGCTCTCCTTACTTCTTCAGCTTCGGGTCCAGTGCATCACGCAAACCATCGCCGACAAAGTTAAAGGCAAACATGATCACACAAATCATCAAAGCAGGGATCAACAGCTCGTGCGGGCTGGTGCGCAGGTTGGCAGATGCATCGTTGCACATGGTGCCAAGGCTGGCCAGCGGGGGCTGCAGGCCGATGCCCAAATAACCCAGGAAAGCCTCCATAAAGATGGCAGAGGGGATGAGCATGGTAATGGTAACAAGGATGGAGCCGAGCGCGTTGGGAATCAGGTGGTCAAACAGAATCGTTGTGGCAGAGGAACCAATGGTCTTGGCGGCAAGAACGAATTCCTGCTGCTTCAGGCTCAGGATCTGGCCGCGCACAACACGGGCCATATCCACCCAGTACACGCTGCCCAAGGCAACAATGATGCTCTGGATACCGGCACCCAGCACCTGCATGATCAGGATAACATACAGCGTCAGGGGAATGGTGGAGATAATATCCACAATACGCATCATGATCATATCCACGGTGCCGCCCAGGTAACCGGAAATACCGCCGTACAGAATGCCGATGATAAGGTTGACGAACGCAGCCATCAAGGCAACCAGCATGGAAATGCGGGTGCCGTACATCAGGCGGGTCAGCACATCGCGGCCCAGGGCGTCAGTGCCAAGGATGTAGGATTTGTTCAACATCGTCTTGGACGGGTAGATGCTGCCGGTGGCTTCATCGGCAATGACATAGGGGCTGCCGCCGTAATACAGGGCAACCTCGGTGCCGTCGGCATCAAAGATGGTCATGGATTTATCGGATTCATCGCGCACCTTGCGCAACTGGCCGCTCAGTTTGCCGTCCGGGGTAACGGAGATGACTTTCAGGGCGGTGGTAATGTACAGGTAGTCGCCGTTGGGGATCTGGTAAACCTTCATGACCGGCGGAACGTTGACAACTTCCAGATTCTGCACGGAGTAATCATACGGGGTAAACAGGGGGCCGACCAATGCAAAAAGCATCAGGGCGATAATAATCACAAAACCGGCGATGGCCGTCGGCTTGCGGCGGAAACGGAACCAGACGTCACCTGCAAAGGTGCGGCTTTTGGACCAGATTTTTTCACGGTCGCTGTTATCGGTAGCAAGCGGTTCCCACTTGTTCTGTGCGGTTAAATCTGCCATAAGTGTTTTCACCTTTCCTCAACATTACGCGTCAAACTTGATTCTGGGGTCGATCAGGCAGTAGAAGATATCGACCAAAAACACCATTGCCATCAGGAACGCAGCAAAGAAAATGGTAACGCCCATGATGGTGGTGTAGTCGCGCTGGGTCACGCTGTTTACAAAGTAATAGCCAATGCCGGGAATGGCGAAGATCTTTTCAACAACAAAGCTGCCGGTCAAAAGGCCAGCCACCGTGGGGCCAAGCACCGTGATGACGGGGATCAGCGCATTGCGCAGGGCATGCTTGGTAACAACGGCGAACTCGGTCAGGCCCTTGGCGCGGGCGGTGCGGATGTAATCCTGGCCCATAACTTCCAGTAGGCTGGAGCGCATCAGGCGGGCCAGGTAGCTGACGGAATAGCCGCCCATGGCGATGACAGGCAGGATGTAGCTCTTCCAGCTGTCCAGGCCGAAGGTAGGCAGTACGTTCAGCTTAAAGGAGAATACATAGATCAGCATGGAGGCGATCACGAAAGACGGAATGGTAACGCCGATGGTGGCAATGGCCATCAGCAGCATATCCTGCCATTTGCCGTTTTTCAGCGCGGCCAGTATGCCCATGGGGATGGAGGTAAGCAGCACAAACACCAGGGTGACAAGGCCCAGCTTGGCGGATACCGGCGCACCGGTGGCAATAAAATCGTTGACGGTTTTGCCGGTATATTTATAGGAAGGGCCGAAATCGCCATGCAGCAGGTTGCCCAGATATTTGACAAACTGCACCGGCATGGGCTGGTCCAGCCCGTACTTGGCTTCCATGGCCTGGGTAACCTCTTCCGGCACGCCCTTGGTGTTGGTGAACGGGCCACCGGGAATAGAGTGCATCAGGGTGAAGGTGATCAGAATGATCATGAACATGGCAATGATCATGGTTCCGATGCGCTTCAGGATAAATTTAACCATTACATTTTCCCTCTTTCGTGTGCACGGCCGCCGCACAGGGAATGGCGCCCCGACGGCTGCTCTGTGGCCATAGTGTGCACATGCGTTGTTCCTGGCGGCGGTACAGACTGACAATCCAGCCGCCTTGTAATTATCTTATTATATAGCGGCAGCTTGCGGTTGTCATCAATTTTTATTCATATTTTTTTACCTTTATAAAAATATCCGATTTGCATACAAAACAAACGGCGCCGCTGAGAAAATGTGTAGAATAAGACCATGGATTATGAGGGAAAAAGCGATAAGCAAAGCAAATGTGTCCTTGTGGCGAGAACAAAAAAAGAAAAAATATGGGAATGAATGCAGTATTGCCGACCCGGAAAGTTGGAAATTACAGCGGGGCGGGCTTTGTATGGGTGGTTTAACGGCTTAAGGCAACACCGCACAATTCCCGCCTTGCGGCTTAAGCACCGCTCCGGCAGCTGCGGCACGGCATCTGCGTTGCCAAAATGCTCGATAAGACATCCAGTATTATCTGCGCTTTTGGCTTGGCAGCTGCCGCACCTCGCTCGCCGTATCGGCACTTAGAATTATGCGGTATTGCCTTAACACTCTAGTGAATCGCTGTGATGGTTGAAACAAAGAGCAATGCTCTGCCGCTGGAACGTGGGAAAGCGCTTCCGGCGCAAAATCGTGGGATCACTGCGGAATGGCAGGGGAACAAGCAGCGTACAAGGGGATGTGGTGGACTGTTTATGTGCGGAAAAAGGAAAAGTGAGACGAATGGAGGCGGACGGAGAACATACATAAGCCCAAAGGGATGCCCAACGCATCAAGTGAAACACGGCGCGAAAAAGCATAACGGCCACAGCGAGATGGCCGAACCACAGACCAAAACGCAAAAAGGCAATGGAAATGCAGCAAAATAGTAGAGGTGAGGAACAACAGAACAAAATATCTGTCCTTGAATGAAATACACAAAGTATAGGGAGTGGAAACGGCGTATGCAAGCCCGCCAAAACTGTATATATAACGCAAAAGTTTGAATATATATACAGTTTAACGGTAAAGACTCCTCCGATGATAAAAGCGTAAAAATCGGCTATCCATGGCACAGGAAGTCAGGATGGCGGCAGGCGCTGCAAAGTCAAAAGGTGCAGAATCTTTCCCGATATGTCCTCTATTCAAAAACATTTTTGCTCTGCATCCCCGATTCCCGCACCTGTTCGGGGGGAGTTTTGGTATTTCCGTATCAGATAGAAAACAGCAGGCCTGTGCTGCGGCAGTACAGATTTGCGGGGCGTTCTGCTTTCCCTATACCGCAGGGGGGCTGCATATTGCAGAAAAATTACCGTTTCCCCGGTGCAGAATGGATGGCATATTCATTTATAGTGTGATAGAACGATTTCATTGCACGTAATTTCGCTAAAGCCCGGTTTAGCGAAATATGGAGGAGAGACAGAACTATCATCTTTATCACACGAATTGCACTACTACTAAAAAGCGCCGAATCCACTGTCGCCATCGAACCAATAACACCGTACAGTATCAAGATTTTCATCTCATTTTGATACTGTACAATACGCTCGGAAGTCTGCTGGATCATTTTTAACAAGAACGAAAATCTTTACGGCGGCAAAGAAATGCTGTATACTAAGATGTAAAGACACCTTGGAGAAAATACTGTGGACAGGGAGCAAATGCTATGAATGACGAAAAAATCACCCTTGATCTTGTGATTGATGTGCAGAAAGATTTTATTACCGGGGCACTGGCCAACACACAGGCGCAGGCCAATGTGGCGCACCTGGCAGAGACCGCGCGGGCACACGCGCAGGCCGGGCACTGGATGTTCTTTACCCGTGATACCCACCAGGACAACTACCTGACCACGCGGGAGGGCCGCAGCCTGCCGATCGAACACTGCATTGAGGGTGAGGATGGCTGGAATTTTGCGCCCGAACTGGAAAACGTCATGGCGGACACCGAGCCGGAAGTGTGCCACATTGTGGACAAACCCACGTTCGGCAGTTATATGCTGCCCAGTGAGATTCTGGATGAACTGATGGCACACAACAAGGCTGTTGAAGATATTGAAAAAATTGTTATTTATGGCTACTGCACCGATATCTGCGTGATTAGCAACGCCATGGTACTGCGTGCAGCTTTCCCGGAAACAGAGATCGAAGTTTTGTCGGACTGCTGCGCCGGGGTAACGCCCCAGAGCCACCAGACCGCGCTGGATGCCATGCGGGCCTGCCAGTTTACAATCATATAATAGGTGATGAAATAAAAAATACCGTGCAGCTTTTTTTGAACTGCACGGTATTTTTATCTGTTTGTCAGCTGACGCAGCTGGTTCAGGTCCTCCCGCGTATCCACATCCCTCAGTTCGGCATCGTTCCGGGCGGACACAAGGCGGACGGAACCGGGGTGGGCCCGCGCAACGGCATTGCCGCCGCGGCCATCCGGCAGGTGAAGCAGCTCCGAAAAATAATCCGCGCCGAACAGCACTGGGCTGCCGGGGGTGCCATCGGCAGCGCACAGCCGCACAATGGCATCGGGGGCCGCTGCCAGCGCCAGTGCTTCCACACTTTGCTGCGTGAGCAGCGGCTGGTCCCCCGGCAGAAACAGGCAGCCGCGCAAAGCGGGCTCTTTTCCCAGCAATGCCGCCAGCCCCAGCCGGACCGTATCGCTGCGGTAGGGCTGCGCGTGGCGCAGAACGGGGACGCCCTGCGCGTTACAGAGCGCCTCAACCTCTTCCGAGCGGGTCACGACAATGTGGCAGGCCAGCAGCGGCAGGGCGGCTAGAGCCAGCGCATTGGCGATCAGCGGTGCACCGCAAAAATCCGCCATCAGCTTGTTTCCGCCGAACCGCCGCCCCAGCCCGGACGCCATAACCACACAGCCGAGAGCGGGCGTGGGATCGTCCAAATCCACCACAAAGGCATCCTGCCGGGCGCACAGTGCGGTTAAAAATGGAGTATCCTGCTTACGCACAATAGCGAGAACGCGCTTTGCATCCAGCAGCGCTTCCACTGCCTGCCGGAATTCGAGGCAGCTATTTTCCAGGTAACCGAGTTCATCCAGCACCGCCCATTCGCTCTCCCCTGCCGCCATGCGGTGCAGGGCGGGTACACCCAGCAGCAAAAAGCCATCCGCCACGGGGCGCATCCGGTTTTCGCCTGGGGGCAGTGCCGGGTCAAAGCGGCCAATCACCGCTATTTTTCCGCCCACATTTTCTCGAATTTCCACACGGTCCGCAGGGTACGCTGCTGTGGTAATTTCCTGTGCCCCGGGGCAAAGCAATGGCACCAGCGCACGCAGCAGGGTGGTTTTTCCCGTACCGCGCCCGCCGGTCAACAGCAGGTGGCGCTTACCGCTCACCCGGAAAGAACTTATAATAGAGCTCGCGGTCAGTCTGTACACAGGCATCACGGTAAGCCTCATACCTTTCCATAAAATTGCGGGCTTCATCCGTCAGGGTGCTGCCCCCGCCGCCGCGCCCGCCAATGGTTTTGCGGGTCAGCGCAAAGCCCAATTCTTTTTCCGCTCGCTTGACCATGCGCAGCGCTTTGGAGTAAGAAAGCCCCATGGCCTGTGCCGCCGCCCGCAGTGAGCCGGTCTCTTCAATCCGGTGCAGCAGGCGGCAGGGGCCTTCGCCAAAAAAGCGCTCGCCGATATCATCGCAGAGCATCACATGAATCTTCGGTTTCATTTTTCTTTCCTCACAACGGCAGCAGCGCCAGCCGCACCCGGCCTGTGCGGTCGGTCACGGGCACCAGTTCCAGCGGGCCGTATACTGCTGCCAGCGCGGATTGCAGCGCTTCAACCGGGTCAGTTCTGGGGTACAGCATGGCTCCGACCTGCCCGTTTTGCAGCACGATCAGCGTATCGCACCAGTCCAGCATCAGCATGGGGTCATGCAGGCAGATCAGCGCTGTTTTACCGCTTGCATGCACAAATTCTGCCAGCAGCGCCGCCATATGGCTGCGGTTGGCAAGGTCCAGGGCGCTGTCCGGTTCATCCAGTAGCAGCAAAGGCGCATCCTCCACAAAGGTACGTGCCAGAATACAGAGCTGGCGTTCGCCGCCGCTCAGCGTCAGGTAGTCCTGCTCGGCTTTATCCGCCAGGCCTACCGTGCGCAGGGCTTCTTCCGCTGCCGCACACATGGCAGCGGTGGGGCTTTGCAGCACGCCAAGGCGGGGGTTGCAGCCCATCAGCACAACTTCCCGTGCAGACATGGACACCGAAATTCCGCTTTGCTGCGGGATGTAACTGACCGTTTGTGCCAGACACCTGGTAGAAAGGCTTTCCAGCGGCACACCATCCATCAGGCAGCACCCCGTATGGGGCAAAAGCCCGGCCACTGCGCGCAGCAGGGTGGTTTTTCCGCTGCCGTTCGCCCCCAATATTCCCACCAGCTGGCCGGGGGTATCTATCGTAAAATGAACATTTTGCAGGATGTTCTTATCGCCAAGACGGACGGCCAGATTCTCCACAGTGAACATTACCGCGTCTCCCTCCCCGGCTTTATAATAAGGTAGAGCAAAAACGGAACACCCAGCAGCGAGGTGAAGATACTGACCGGCAGTTCGGTTGCCGCCACCGTTTTGGCAATGGTATCCGACGCCAGCAGCAGCGTGCTGCCCACCAGCCCGCTGAGCAGGCTGGTGGAGCGGCGGTTGTGCCCCGCCAGCAGCCGCGCACAGTGGGGGGCCAGCAGCCCGACAAAGCTGATCAGCCCAGTCACGCTGACAACCGCGGCCACCACCAGCGTTGCCAATGTCAGCAGCAGAAAACGCATCCGCCCCACCGGAACCCCCAGCAGCCGCGCTTCATCCTCTTCCACGGATAAAAGCATCGCCTGACGGTGCAAAGCAAAAATTACGGCGCAGCAGGAAATAACCATTGGAACGGGGAACCACACCCGGCTTTGCGTTACCCCCGCCAGGCTGCCCATGATCCAATATTCAATGCTGGCTAGCTCTTTTTCCGGGTCAGCGGTCAGCTTTAGCAGCATCAAAAGAGTTTGCGCCAGCGCATGTACGGCAATGCCCGCCAGCACCAGGTTCATCTTGCTGCGCCCCGGCGCGGCGGCCGCCAAGCCAAGCGAGAGAAATACCGCTGCCAGCCCGCCCGCAAAGGCGCATACCGTGGTGCCCAGCGTGCCCGAAGAGACAAACAAGATGGCAAATGCCGCGCCAACGCTGGCCCCCGACGATACCCCAATGATATCCGGGCTTGCCAGTGGATTGCGGAAAACAGTCTGGTACACAAAGCCCGCCACGCCAAGACCGAACCCGCCCGCCAGCGCCATCACGGCACGGGGCAGGCGCAGTACCGTAAAGGTGCGCACTGCCATAGCGTCCCCCGCCAGCAGTGCCTGCAGGGTTATGGGATAACGGCCGAAATAAAGTGCCGCACCAAAGGCCATAAAAACGCAGAGCGTTGCGCCCAGAAGGCACAGCGCCGTGCGTTTGCGGTTATTATTCATAAGATTCGGGGGTAAAGCCATAGAAGCTACCATAGAATTCATCGGCAGCGGCGTGGTAATACTCCTCGGTCACCTGCTCCGGGTGCAGCACGCTGGCAAGATAAACACTTCCAAGGAAGCTGGCCGGCACGGGGGAATCCACAGCCTCAACAGCGTGGGGCAGCTGGTAAACATGGCTCTCCTTGACGGCGGTGCAGTCCGCCAGGGCGGCATCGTTCAGAACAGAATCAACGTCATATTCAGCATCGGATGCCAGAATGATGTAATCGGGGTTCCAATCCAGGATCTGCTCATAGGAAACTTCGGCCCAGTAGGTATCTTCCACGCTGGCGGCGGCGTTTGTGCCGTTGGCGTTTTCGATCATCGTGTTCTGATACATGGCGGGGCCTGCGGTTTCCAACACGGAGCTGTTGCCTGCCAGGTAAACGCTGGGGGCATCGGTGCCGGCAACGGCTTCGGCCAGGGCGGCCAGGTTGCTGTCAATGGCCATTTCCAGCTCCTCGCCGCGGGCGGTGGTGTTGGTTGCCTGTGCCAGCAGCTCGATCGCGCCGAACAGGCCGGCCTGGTTTTCCGGCTTAACAGCCAGCACGGTCAGGCCCATTTCCTCCATCTGGGGGATGGAATCCTTGAGCTTGGCGGGCACGATGACAAGATCCGGGGCCAGCGCAGCGCAGCCTTCCAGGTCAAACTCTTTGGCGGTGCCAATGCTGGGCAGGGACTGGATCTCCGGGGCGGACAGGCTGTAGAGGTTGCGTTTGTCGGCTTTGGCTTCCACGCCAACCAGCTCGTTCTGCACGCCCAGCGCAATCAGCAGGCTGGTGGAAATGTAGTAGCCGCTGGCAAGGGTTTTGGGTTCTTCCTCAATGGTAACTTCGCGGCCCAGCTGATCGGTAACGGTCAGCGGGTAGGTAACCGCCGTTTCGGCGGCAGGTTCTTCCGGTGCAGCAGTGGCTTCCGGGGCTGCGGCAGCCTCTACGGAAGCAGCCTCGCTGGCTGCGGTACTGCTGGCAGCAGCGGTGCTGCCGCAGGCTGTCAGTGCCATAGCGGCGGCCAGCAGCAGGGCGGTCATTTTGGTCATTTTCATGTTTCTTACTTCCTTCTAAAACCAATATTCCGTTGTGTTTTTCAAACAACAACGGAATTATAGCAGAATTTGTGGTAAAATGAAAGTGGTACTACACAAAAGTATGATTTTACCCAAAAACGGAGAGCATTCTATGATAACGATTCGAGAATATGCCCGCCCCGCCACACTGGAAGAAGCATGGCAGCTAAACCAGAAGCGCCCGAACCGGGTGCTGGGAGGGATGCTGTGGCTGAAAATGGAAAAAATCAGCGTTGGCACAGCCATTGACCTATCTGCGCTGGGGTTGGATACCATTGAAGAAACCGATACCGAATTTGCCATTGGCGCCATGGCAACGCTGCGCAGCCTGGAAACCCACGCCGCGCTGAACGCGGCCACCAACGGCGCCATGCGGGAGGCCGTGCGCCATATTGTGGGGGTGCAGTTCCGCAACTGCGCCACCGTGGGCGGCAGCGTGTACGGGCGGTTTGGCTTTTCAGACGTATTAACGCTGCTGCTGGCGCTGGACTGCGATGTGGAGCTGTACAAAGCAGGCCGGATGCCTATTGCACAGTTTGCCGCCCTGCCCTATGACCGTGATATTTTGACCCATGTTTACATAAAAAAGACGCCGGGGCTTGCAGTGCATTACCAGTCTGTGCGGGCCACCCAGACGGACTTCCCGATTTTGACCTGCGCTGCTGCACGCACGGCGGATGGAGCCTACCGCTTTGCCATCGGTGCACGCCCCATGAAAGCCATGCTTGTCTGCCCCACGGCCGCCCCGGATGAGCTGCCCGCCGCCGTACAGGCTGCGGTGCCCACCGGCAGCAACCTGCGCGGCAGTGCCGCCTACCGCACCCATCTGGTGGGGGTGCTTGTCAAGCGTGCCGTACAGGCACTGGGGAACCTGGAGGTGCTCTGATGCAAATTCATTTTACGTTGAACCATAAAAAAACAGCTGCTGAGATCGCCCCCGATACCCTGCTGATTGATCTGGTGCGCTCTTTAGGCTGCAAAAGCGTCAAGCGCGGGTGCGAAACCGCCAACTGCGGGCTGTGCACCGTGTTTTTGGACGAAAAGCCGGTGCTTTCCTGCTCTGTACTGGCGGCGCGGGTGGATGGCCGCAGCGTTACCACGCTGGAGGGCCTGCAGGAGGAAGCCGCTGAGTTCGGCGCGTTCATCGCTGACCAGGGGGCCGAGCAGTGCGGCTTCTGCAACCCCGGCTTTATCATGAATGCGCTGGCCCTTTTCCGCGAAAAACCCGACCCCAATGAGGAAGAGATCAAGGAATACCTTGCGGGCAACCTTTGCCGCTGCTCCGGGTACGAAGGCCAGCTGCGCGGGATCCAGAACTTTTTGGCGTGGAAAAAATCAAAGGAGGCTGCCCAATGAAAACTGTGAACCAGCCTGTGCGCAAGAAGGACGCCATGCAGCTTGTAACCGGCCAGCCTGTGTACATGGATGATGTTATCCCGCAAGACTGTCTCATCGTCAAGCTGCTGCGCTCCCCCCACGCCAATGCGATCGTCAAAAATATTGATACCTCCCGCGCCATGCTTGTGCCCGGCATGGAGGTGATTTACACCTGGAAAGATGTGGACCAGAACGCCCGCCGCTACACCCAGGCGGGCCAGACCTACCCCGAAATGAGCCCTTACGACCGCCTTGTGATCGACCGCCATGTCCGCTTTGCCGGGGATGTTGTTGCGATCCTTGCGGGCAAAGACGAAAAATGCGTCGATAAGGCGATGAAGCTGATTCAGGTGGAATATGAAGTTCTGCCCGCGGTGCTGGATTTCCACACAGCGCTCGATAACCCTACTCTTGTGCACCCGGAGGATAACTGGGAAGCCCTTGTTCCCGGCATCGGAGCTGACAAGAACCGCAACCTCTGCGCCCACGATGAATCCGGCGAGGGTGATATTGAGGCGGTGTTGGCTGGGTGCGATGTGGTCATTGACCACACCTACCACACCCGCGCCTGCCAGCAGGCCATGATGGAAACCTTCCGCACGTATTGCAGCATTGATGCTTACGGGCGGCTGAATGTGCTCAGCTCAACGCAGATCGTGTTCCATTGCCGCCGCATTTTGGCAAACGCCCTGCACATCCCCAAATCCATGATCCGCGTTGCCAAGCCGCGCATCGGCGGCGGGTTCGGCGCAAAACAGACGTCAGTGTGCGAGGTTTACCCTGCCTTTGTTACCTGGAAAACGAAGAAGCCCAGCAAGATCATCTATACCCGCTTTGAAAGCCAGACGGCTTCAACCCCGCGCCATGAGATGGAGATGCACGTGCGGCTGGGCGCAACAAAGGACGGCATCATCAAGGGCATTGACCTGCACACCCTTTCCAACACCGGCGCTTACGGTGAGCACGGCCCCACAACGGTGGGGCTTTCGGGCCACAAGTCCATCCCGCTGTACGGCAAGGCCGAAGCGTTCCGCTTTGTCAGCGATGTTGTTTACACCAACCACATGTCATCGGGTGCGTACCGCGGGTACGGCGCAACCCAGGGTCTGTTTGCGGTGGAATCCGCTGTGAATGAGCTGGCCGACAAATTGGGGATGGACCCGTTCGAGCTCCGGCAGCGCAACATTGTCCATGAGGGCGATGTTATGCCCGCCTACTATGGCCAGGTCAACACCAGCTGTGCGCTGGACCGCTGCCTGAAAACCGTGCATGACAGGATGGATTGGGACCATAAGTACCCCGTGCGCGAGATCGGCAATGGCAAGGTGCGTGCTGTTGGCATGGGCATGGCCATGCAGGGCTCCGGCATCGACCATGTGGACGTGGGCAGTGCCACGCTGAAAATCAACGATGACGGGTTCTATACCCTCTCCATCGGCGCAGCGGATATGGGCACCGGCTGCGATACGATCCTGGCGCAGATTGCTGCCGAAGTGCTGGAATGCCCGCTGGAAAACATTGCGGTTTTGGGCGCAGATACCGATTCTTCCCCCTATGATTCCGGTTCCTATGCGTCCAGCACAACCTATGTGACCGGCAAGGCCGTGGAAAAGTGTGCGCTGGAACTGAAAGATAAGATCTGCACCCTGGGGGCACAGCTGCTGGGGTTGGACAAAGCCGCCGTGCTGTTTACCGGCGATGCCGTGACGAGCGAGGATGGCACCCAGCGCGTGCCGCTGGCCAGCATTGCAACGGCATCCCAGTGCGGCAACACGGTGGCGCTGGAAGCCACCGTGACCCACAGCTCGGAGATTTCGCCCCCGCCGTTTATGGTTGGCGCCGCCGAAGTGGAAGTTGACCTGGAAACCGGCGAAGCCCAGGTGGTGAACTATGTGGCCGCGGTTGACTGCGGCACCCCTGTAAACCCGAACCTGGCCCGTGTGCAGGCCGAGGGCGGCATTTTGCAGGGCATCGGCATGGCGCTGACCGAGAATGTGACCTACAATGACCGCGGCATGCCGCGCGAAAGCTCCCTGATGCAGTACAAGATCCCCTGCCGCACTGATATTGGACATATTGATGTAAGTTTTGAAAGCAGCTACGAGGGCTCCGGCCCGTTTGGCGCAAAGTCCATCGGTGAGGTCGTCATCAACACCCCGCTGCCCGCCGTGGCCGATGCCATCTACCACGCCACCCACAAACGCTTTTATGAGCTGCCCATCACCCGCGAGCAGATCGCAATGGCGGTGGAAAAGTGAGTGACGGGGGGCTTGCGCCAGGAGATGCAATGGCGTTTGCTTTATAAGCATACGGTTTGCTTCATTTTTTCCCTATCATAATCAAAACGCAGAAGCAATACAACAGCCACAACGGGCAAGCCCGCTGTGGCTGTTGCTTTTGGTGCCCTTTTTCACGCGGTAAGAAGAGCGTTCCCATTTATTTTGATTGTATCGTTGATACTGCCATTATAATGCCGCCGTGAGATAACAATAGCCCGGTATCCGCTTTGCGCCAAAAAGTGCGGTACCGGGCTGTGGCGATATTCTCCTGCTTATTTCCATCCGCGGGCGGTGGGGTCCAGCATTTCGGCGGCGGAATAGATCAGCGCGTTGCAGATGGCCGCCGCCACGTTGCTGCCGCCCTTGCGGCCCATGGCAACAATGGCGGGCACGCCGTGGCTTTCGCACACGGCAAACAGGCGCTCCTTGCTTTCCACCACGTTCACAAAGCCCACCGGCACACCGATAACCAGCGCCGGGCGCAGGCCGTTTTCAATTTTCTCGGCAATCGTCAGCAGGGCGGTGGGGGCGTTGCCCACGGCCAGCACGGCGCCGGGGTATTCGGCCGCAGCCTTGTGCATGGCGGCCACGGCGCGGGTGGTGCCCGCCTGTTTGGCCGCTGCAGCCACAGCGGGGTCCGCCATAAAGCAGAGCGCCTGCCCGCCCAGCTTGGCCAGGCCCGGCTTGGTGATGCCTGCCAGGGCCATGTTGGTATCGGTGATGATCGTTGCCCCGGCGTGCATAGCAGCAATACCGGCGGCTACCGCGCCGGGGGTAAAGTGCAGGGTCTGCGCATAGTCAAAATCCGCGGTGGTGTGGATGACCCGCTTGACTACAGGGGCGTTTTCCGGCGGGATGTCCAGCCCGCGCTGGGCCAGCTCCCCGGCAATAATTTTCATGCTGGTGCGTTCAATATCGGCAGGCAGGTGGTGCTGCGGCATCATTGGTCATTTCCCCTTTCGGCGGGCTGTGCAAGGCCCATAGCCGCATACACGGCGGCCAGATCCAGGTTATGGCGTACCCCATCGGCCAACAGATCCAGCTGCTGGGTACGGTATTCCTGCATGGAGATCGGTGCTGCCGCGGCAGGGTCGATGCCCTTGCGGCGGCAAAGATAGGCGGCAAACTGCTCGGTCAGCTCGCCGCTGTCAAACAGGCCGTGCAGGTAGGTGCCAAACACCTGGCCCTGCACGCAGCCTTCGGGGGTGCCGTCCGCCAGGGTGCAGAACGGCGCGCCCTGCACAGTGGTGCGCCCGGTGTGAATCTCGTACCCGGTCAGGTGCGCCCCGGCAAAGGGCTCCGCCGTCACGGTCGCCTGGCTTTGGGTGCGGCGCTTTTCGGCGGTAAAGGTGGTTTGGGTGGGCAGCAGGCCAAAGCCGCGCAGGGTCTGCGGGCGGCCGCTTTCGGTGCCTTCAGGGTCGGCCAGGGTCTGGCCCAGCATCTGGTAGCCGCCGCACACCCCCAGCACCGGCGTGCCGCGCCGGGCCAGCTTGCTGATGGCTGCTTCCAGCCCGCACTGGCGCAGCCACAGCAGGTCGTCCACGGTATTTTTTGTACCGGGCAGGATCACGCAGTCCGGCGTGCCAAGCTCGCGGGTGGTCTGCACATAGCGCACGCCAAGCAGCGGGTGCTGCTCCAGCGGCATAAAGTCCGTAAAGTTGGAAATATGCGGCAGCCGCACAATGGCAGCATCCAGCGGCTTGACGGCATTTTTGACCTGCAGCCGGTCGGAAAGCGAATCCTCGTCCTCAATATCCACCTTTAAGTACGGCACAACGCCAAACACCGGCAGATGGGTTTTCTCTTCCAGCATGGCAAGGCCGGGGCGCAGAATCCCCACATCGCCGCGGAACTTGTTGATGATAAGCCCTTTGATGCGCGCCCGTTCGTCCGGCTCCAGCAGTTCCACCGTGCCAAACAGCTGGGCAAACACGCCGCCGCGGTCAATATCACCCACCAGCAGCACAGGAGCATCCACCAGCTTGGCCAGCCCCATGTTCACGATGTCATCGGCTTTCAGGTTGATCTCTGCCGGGCTGCCCGCGCCCTCGATGACGATAATATCAAAATCTTCCGCCAGGCTGTTGTAAGCCGCCAGAATATCGGGGATGAGCTGTTTTTTACGGCGGAAATACTCCGCCGCCGGCATCTGGCCGCGCACTTCCCCGTTGACGATCACCTGGCTGCCAATATCGCTGCTGGGCTTGAGCAGAATGGGGTTCATCCGCACATCCGGTTCCACCCCGGCTGCCTGGGCCTGCACCACCTGGGCGCGGCCCATTTCCAGCCCGTCACGGGTCACAAAGCTGTTCAGCGCCATGTTCTGGCTTTTGAACGGGGCCACCCGCCAGCCATCCTGAGCAAAAATGCGGCAGAGCGCCGCGCACAGCAGGCTTTTGCCCGCGCCGCTCATGGTGCCCTGCACCATAATACATGTTGCTTTGCTCATTTTAGTACCTCCCGCATGGTCTGCAGCAGCTGTTCGTTTTCCGGCGCGGTGCGCACGGCGGTGCGGTACCAGCCGGCGCTCAGCCCCGGGTAATTGCCGCAGCTGCGCAGGCAGACGCCCCGCTGCTGCAAGGCCGCACCCAGCGTTTCCGGCGCGCGGAACAACAGGTAGTTGGCGCTACCCTCGATCACCTGCAGCCCCAGTGCCCGCAGTCCTGCCGCCAGTTTGGGGCGCTGGTCGGCAATCAGGGCGCGGACGGCATCGGCATAGGCGGTTTCCCGCAAAGCGGCAGCGCCCGCAGCCTGCGCCAGGCTGGATACCCCCCACGGCTGGCCTGCGGCCTGCATTTTGGCCAGCAGCGCCGTGTTGGCGCACAAGGCATACCCCAGCCGCACCCCGGCCATGGCGTACAATTTGGTGAACGCTTTCAGAATAACAAAGTTGGGCGCGGTTTGCAAAAGCGGTTTGGCCGTCAGGGCATCCCGCTGCTGCAAAAAGTCCAGGAAGCACTCATCCACCACCAGCACGGCCCCGCAGTCCGCACAGCGGCGCACCAGGCGCTGCACCAGCTCCGGCGGGGTAATTTGCCCGGTGGGGTTGTTGGGCTGGCACAAAAACACCAGGTCAATGCTCTGGTTCACTGCCTGCACAAAGGCTTCCGTTACGGCAAAATCATCGGCCTCATGCAGGGTTTTCCGCTTTACTTCGCAGCCAACGCTTTCCAGTGCGGCGGCATACTCGGCAAAGGTGGGGGCGGGCAGCAGGGCGCGGCGAGGCTTGAGCGCCCACACCAGCCGGTAGATCAGATCCGCAGCCCCGTTGCCGCACAAAATCCACGGTTCCGGCAGCTGTTCCGCCCGGCTGAGTGCCGTGCGCAGCTCCCGGCAAAGGGGGTCCGGATAGCGGTCCGCAGTGGGCAGAGCCGCAGCGATGGCATCCGCCACGCCCTGGGGCAGGCCCAGCGGGCTGACATTGGCCGAAAAATCCAGCGCATCATGCCCAAAGCGGGCGCGGTAGCCCGCCCAATCACCGCCATGTACCAGTTCCATTCCGTTCTCCCCTTTTCGTTGTTACATCGCCAGCACCAGCAGGCGCAGGGCAATGCCCAACACCAAAGCCAGCAGGCTTTCGGCATACATCATGCGGTCGGCCCGCAGAATGTCCTTTGGTTCCACGGGGCGCAGTGCATCCCCAATGGTGGGTTTATCATAATACTCGCCAAAATAGTAGGCGGGGCCTGCCAGCTGCACGCCCAGGGCACCGGCGCAGGCGCTTTCGGTCTGGGCGCTGTTGGGGCTGGCATGGTTGCGGCGGTCCCGCCGCCAGATCTTCCATGCGCCGCGGGCACTGCTGCCGGTCAGGGCGGCAGCGGCCACCCACAGCAGCCCGGCCAGGCGGCTGGGCAGATAGTTGGCCACGTCGTCCAACCTGGCGGCGGCACGGCCAAAATACAGGTATTTCTGGTTTTTGTAGCCCAGCATGCTGTCCATCGTGTTGATGGCCTTATAGGTCAGCGCCAGCGGCGCGCCGCCCAGCAGCATGTACAATAGCGGGGCAATCACGCCATCGCTGGCGTTTTCGGCCACGGTTTCCACAGCGGCTTTGGTCACGCCCTCCGCCGTCAGGTTTTGGGTATCGCGCCCCACAATGCGGGCCACGGCTTTGCGGGCGGCGGGCAGGTCCTGCTTTTGCAGCTCTTTGTACACATTGCGGCTTTCCTGCGCAAGACCCTTAGCGGCCAATGCCTGGGCACACCAGAACATCTGCACGGCAAGCCCCGCCAGCGGGTGCAGCGCCGCCGCCAGCCTGCACACCAGCGCTGTGATGAGGAACGTGCCCACCGGCAAAATGGCGGCCAGCACCGCCCCGCCGCAAAGCTCCCCCTGCGGCGTTTGGGGAAATTGTGCGCGCAGGCGTTTTTCCAGCGCGGTGATGGCTTTGCCCATCAGCACAACGGGGTGCGGCAGCCAAGCCGGGTCGCCAAAAATGGCATCCAGCACAAAGCCACCCAAAACGGCCCAGCAAATCAGCATGGTAACTCCTTTGTATACTGCACGGTTTTGACCACGCGCAGGGTTTTCTGGTGTACCCAATCGGCGGCATCCAGCACAAAGCCGCCCGCCGCGGGGGCACACCAGGAATAATAGTTTTTATGGGGCACGGCGAACCGTTCCAGCGCCGCCATCTGGGTGCCGCCGTGGGCAACGATCACCAGCTGCGGTTCCCCCGCCGCCAAAGCGGCATCCACCAGCGCGGCAAATGCTGTGCAGACACGCTGGCAGAATTCCGCCTTGCTTTCCCCGCCCGGGCAGCGGCCTTCGCAGCCGGTTTCCACCCAGGCGCGGTACTGGGGGTCGTGCTCCATCTCCCGGTAATTGCGGCCCTCAAACACGCCAAAGTCCATTTCTTTCAGCCCATCCGCCACAACCAGTTCCGCATCGGGGAAAAGCACTTCCGCCGTCTGCCGGGTGCGCTGCAAGGAAGTAATCATGACCGTTTTGGGGGCAAAATCCGCCCGGCACAGCTGGGCAAGGCCCTGCGGGCACAGCGGTACATCCCGCCTGCCCTGGTAACGCTTTTCCAGGTTTTCCTGCGTTAAGCCGTGGCGCAGCAGGTAGATCAGCATGGCGGCAGCTCCCCTTTCAGCACGGTGGGCAGGCCGCAGAACATCTGCACCACACAGTCGGCCCGCTCAGCCAGCAGGCAGGCAAGGCGGCCGGCGGCTTCCCGCGCGGCGCGCTGGGCGGGGTCAATGGGCACCACACCGCCGCCAACCTCGGTGGCGGTTACTACGTCATATTGGGCAAGCTCGTCCGCAAGGGCGGGCAGGCTTTCGGCATTGGCGGCAAGGGTCTGCACCTCGTAAATCTGCCGCCCGCCAAAGGGTTTGGCAAAGGTACGCTTGCCGCTGTACAGCGGGCCGGTAATAAACAGCATGTTACAAAAACCCCTTCCACTGGCAAAACACAAGGGCCGCCAGCATATACAGTTCCGCTTTTTGCAAAAACCACCCGGCCAGATCCCCGGTAATACCGCCAAACTGCTTGACCGCCACACGGTGGTAGCGCCACAGGGCAACCCCCGCCACAAGCACCAGCACGCCGCCGCCCAGGGCAAAAAGTGCCACTGCCAGCACAATGCTAAGGCATCCCAGCACCCGGCGCACCGTGGTGCGGTCCGCCGCCGTGGCAAATGTGTGCGCAAGGCCGGTATTTTTGGCCAGAGGAAAGGCCGCCACTGCGTAACCGGAGCAGGCACGCTCCAGCACCAGCGCCAGCAGCCAGACAGCCCCCACCTGCGGGGTAAACTGCACGCAGCAGCACAGCGCAAAGTAGGCCACAAAGTAGCTGCACAGCCGGATCACGGCGAACGCGCCGCAGTGCGGGTCCTTGAGGATATCGAGCTTTTTCTGGGTATCGCCATAGCTGCAAAGGGCGTCACAGGTGTCGGCGTAACCATCCAGATGGATGCCGCCCGTGGCCCAGACAGGGATCAGGCAAAAGCCCGCCGCGCGCACCATGGCGGGCAGCGGCAGGCTGGCGCACACGCACCACAGCACGCCGCACAGCACCCCCACCAGCGGGAAGGCACAGAGCGAATACCGCATGTTTTTCTCGTTCCAGTCAAACTGCGGCACCGGCACAGCCGAGAACATGGCAAATGCCACGGCGATCGTCTGCAAAACTGTCATGGGCGTTCCCCTCCTTTGTAGTACACCGGCAGGCCGCACACCACGCGGCAGACGGCGTCGGCTTTGGCGGCAACGGCATTGTTGACCATGGCAAGGGCCTGCAGATAAAGGTCTGTCTCCCCGGCATGGTCCGCCCCGCCGCTGAATACCTCGTTGCTGACGATGATGAGATGCCGGCACTGTGCGGCGATTGCCTCGATCCCCGCCAGCATTTTTTCCGCCGCCTGCTTGGGCGGCAGGCAGCTGCCGTCGGGGCGGTACAGCTCATTGGCGGCCAGGTTGCCCAAATCTTCCAGCAGGGCGGTGCCCTGCTGCGGCAGGCGGACCAAGTGCAGGTTTTGGGGACATTCCACGGTAGCAAACTGTTTTTGCGCCCGCATGGCGCGGTGTTTGGCCACCCGCGCGGCGCACTCGGCGTCCCACACCTGCATGGTGGCAAGGTAATAGCGCGGGCCGCCGCTCTGCACGGCAAGATGCTCCGCATAGGCGCTTTTGCCGCTGGCTGCGCCGCCGATAACCAGCGTCAGCATTGTGGGGTATACGGCGCAATGCCGCCCTCCGCAAAGGAATAGCAGCCGCGGTAGACGGCCAAAGCCATATCCCACAGTGGAATGGAAGCCACCGCGCCGGTGCCCTCGCCCAGATGCAGGTTGGCGGTGATGAGCGGCGCTTTGCCCAAAGCATCCAGCACCATATGGGCGGCAGGCTCCGCCGAAACATGGCTGGCAAACACTGCCTTGGCTGCTGCGGGGCAGAGCCGCACCGCGCACAGCGCCGCCACGCTGCTGATAAAACCATCCATCAGAACGGGCACACCCTCCAGCGCGCCGCCCAAAAACACGCCGCACAGCCCGGCAATATCAAACCCGCCCAGCTTGGCCAGCACATCCAGCGGGTCAGCGGGATTAGGCTGGTTGCGGGCAATGCCGCGCCGGATCGCATCAATCTTGCGGGCAAGCCCTGCATCCGAAAGCCCGGCCCCGCGTCCGGTCATGCTCTGCACGGGGGCACCCAGCAGCACGCTTGCCACGGCGCTGGAGGTTGTGGTGTTGCCAATGCCCATCTCCCCCGTTGCTAACAGTTGAACTCCCTGCTGCTTTTGTCCGCGCACCAGCGCAATGCCGCAGCCGATGGCCTGCACGGCCTGGGCGCGGGTCATGGCCGGGCCGCAGGTAAAATCTTTGGTGCCGGGGGCAATGCGGCAGTCCTGCACGCCGGGCACCGGGGCACCGGCAATGCCCATATCCACCGGCACAACGCTGCAATGGGCGGCAGCTGCCATCTGGCACACGCTGGTGCGCCGCGCGGCAAGGTTTTGCAGCACCGCGCGGGTCACGCTGGCGTCGGTTTGGCTCACGCCCTGGGCCACCACGCCATTATCGGCGCACAGCACCAGCACGGCGCGGCGGGCAAAATCCAGCTCCGGGGTGCCGGTCAGGGCGGCGGCGTCCTCCAGCATGGTTTCCAGGCTGCCCAGCCCGCCCAGCGGTTTGGCCAGCGCGGCCCAGTGGGCGTGCGCCGCGGCGCGGGCAGCTTCATCGGGCGGGGTGATGGTTTGCAGCCGTGTGTTCAGTTCAGGTTCCGTCATACCGTTCTCCCTGTTTTTGTTTGGGCATACTGCGCCGCAGCCGTTACGAAGCGCTGCGGCAGCGGGGTGCCCGCCCAGTATAGATGCGGGAACCCCGCATACAGATGCCCGTTGGCAAAGCCGCAGTCCCAATGGCGGCCATTGGCTTTTTGGGCGGCAAAAGCGGTGCCGTTGCAGGTGGAATCCCAATGGTGGAACTCATGCACGGGCGCCGGCTCCCCTGCGCGGAAGAGCATGCTGTCCGCCTGCGGGGTGAGCGCGGCATAGCCAAAGCGCACCAGCCGCCCCACGCGGAACCCCTGCCCCGGCAGCACACCCGCCATGGGGTGGGCGGTTCCGGCGTCATCTTCCAGCGTTTGGCCCAGATACAAAAAGCCGCCGCATTCCGCCACGGTGGGCAGGCCGCACTGCACGGCGGTGTTTATGGCACAGCGCATGGCGGTGTTGGCCGCCAGCTGGGCGGCGTACAGCTCCGGGTAGCCGCCCGGCAGGTACAGCCCGCCGATATGTTGCGGCAGCGCGGCATCCCGCAGCGGGCTGAAATAGCAAAGCTCTGCGCCTGCGGCCTGCAGGCTTTCCAGCGTTTCGGCATAGGTAAAGCAGAACGCTTCATCCTGTGCCACGGCAATGCGCACGGTGGGGGCTGTGGCCTGAACCGCAGGGGCCATTGGGGCCGGGCGGTCAAACAGGGCCAGCAGCCGCGGCCAGTCGATATTTTTTTGCGCGGCGGCGGTCAAAATCTGAATTTTTTGCTGCAAATCAGCAATTTCGCCCGCGGTTTTCAGCCCCAGGTGGCGGCTTTCGATGGCGGCATCCGGCATGGGGGGCAGAAAGCCCACCACCGGCAGACCGGTTTCCCGTTCCAGCATGGGGGCCAGCAGCTTGTACAGCATCTCGGTGCAGTCGTTCAGCAGAACGCCCGCAATGTGGTGCGGCGTGCGGAACGCTTTTAAGCCTTGCAGCTGGGCGGCCAGCGTTAAACTGGCCCCCTTGGGGCGCACCACCAGCAGCACCGGCAAGTCCAGCACATCGGCGGTGTGCCAGGCGCTGGCGGCAGCGCTCACGCCGCCAAGGCCGTCATAATAGCCCATGGCACCCTCACACACCGCGCTGCCATGGCCCGCCGCGCCGCTGGTGTACAGCCGTCGCACGGTCTGCGGGGTGGAGAAAAACAGGTCCAGATTGTGGCTGGGCACCCCCAGCACGGCGCGGTGAAACATGGGGTCAATGTAATCCGGCCCGCACTTGAACGCGCAGGGCTCCAGCCCGCGGGCTTTCAGGGCGGAAAGCAGGGCGCAGGCGGCGGTGGTTTTTCCGCTGCCGGAACTGGGCGCGGCCAAAAGCAGCTGCAGCATTCTCATTCCCTCACGATCAAAAATACCGGGTTGTTGGCCATCATCAGGTGCAGGCTGCCTGCCGCCTTGCTGCGGCTTACAGCAATCTGGGTCACCTGTGCGGCCAGCCCGTGGGCGGCCAGGGCGGCAATACTCTGCTGCAAGGTTTCCAGCGCAATGGCGGCGATGCAGAGCCGGGTCTGCGGGTTGGCGGCCAGGGCGGCATCTACAATGGCCTGCATATTGCCCTTGCTGCCGCCGATGAAAACAGCATCCGGCGCGGGCAGATTTTGCAGCGCTTCAGGGGCTTTGCCCGCGATCAGCGTTAAGTTACTGGCGGCAAATTTGGCCTGGTTCTGGCGAACCAGCGCGCAGGCATCGGCATCACATTCCACCGCGTACACCTGACCCATGGGGGCGGCCAGCGCCATTTCCACGCTCACGCTGCCCGTTCCGGCACCGACATCCCACAGGGTATCAGTGGGGGCAACGGCCAGCTTGGCCAGCGCGGCGGCGCGCACCTCCTGCTTGGTCATCGGCGTTTTGCCGCGAATGAAGGCTTCATCCGGCAGGCCGGGCACGCGGGGCTGCGGTTTGGGGCAGGGCTCCACCAGCAGCACGCTGAGCGGCGCAAAGCTGCCGCCCGCCAGCGTTTGCACCGTATCGGTGATGACCTTTTGCTGCGGGGTGCCAAGGTTCTCACCAACCGTGGCCTGCACCGCGCCAAAGCCTGCGGCGGCTAGAATCTCACACAGCGCGGCGGGGCTGGTATTGCGCCCGCCCGTCAAAAAAAAGGTCGGGCGGTCGCTCCGGCACTCTGCCGCAGGGGCGCAGGCACATCCGTGGGCGCTGACAAGGTGCCAGTTCTGCCACGGCCTGCCCAGCGCCGCGGCCAACAGCTGTACGCTGGAAATCCCCGGCAGCACCGTTACTTCCGCCCCCTGTGCCCGCAGCTTGGGCACCAGCGCCGCAGCACCGGAATAAAAGCCGGTATCCCCGCTGTAAACCAGCGCGGCGGTCTGGCAGGGCTCCGCTTGCAGGCAGGCCAGCACTTCATCCGGCAGGTAAATTGGCTTGCGGTTGGGGGTACAGCCATCCGGCAGGTTTTGCAGCAGCCGCTTTGCCCCCAAAATCAGCCCTGCCGTTTGCAGGGCCTGCAAGCCTTGGGCAGTCAAACTGCCGGGCAGCCCGCTGCCCATGCCAACCAATGTAATCTTCATAACAGCTCCCTGCATCGTTGCAAAATTTCTTCGGCGGTCTCGCCGCATTCCTCCGGGCGGCGCAGTACAACCAGCGCAGCCCCGCTTTGGGCGGCAGCCTGGGCTTTTTCGGCAAAGCCGCCCGCGCTGCCGCCGTCCTTGGTGACAAGGTAACGGATGTGGAACTGCTGCATCAGCGCAAGGTTCAGTTCCAGTGTAAAAGGGCCCTGCATGGCAATGATGTTGCGGTGCGGGATGCCCGCGCCCTCGCAAGCCGTAATGCCCGCCACGGTGGGCAGTACCCGCGGGTACAGGCGGGCGGCATCCAGCCCGGCAAAGGCCGCAAGCTCCTTGGCGCCGGTGGTGAGCAGAACATTGCCCTGCGTTGCGGCTAAATACTGCGCAGCCTGGGCGGCGCTGCCCAGCACCACACTGCCCGCGGGCAAGGTGCTGGCGGCGCGCAGCAGGCGGTGGTACTCTACCCCGGCTGCGTTGGCGGCGGCGCGGATGTTTTTGGTGGCTTCCACCGCGTAAGGGTGGGTGGCATCCACACAAAGGGCTGCGCCCTGCAAAAGCTCCGCCATGGCGCCGGGCAGCAGGCGGCCGGAATGTACGGTAATGCCGGGGGCCTGGCCCTGTTCCTCGGCCCCCAGGTCGGTTGCTACGCTGACGGTAACGGCAATGCCCAACGCGGCAGCGGCGCGGGAGAAATCCCGCCCTTCGGTAGTGCCGCTGAACACAACGATCCTCATACCCCGTGGTACCCCCGCGGCGTTACCATCCACCCGCTGACCTGGTGGGTGGCGCTGTTGCCGATGAACACCGTGGTGAACATATCCACGGTGGTGTGTTCCAGCTCGGCCAGTGTCATCTGGCTGCTCTGCTGGCCGGTGCGGCCAATGCTGCGTATCACACCGCAAAGGGTACCCGCCCCCTTGCCGTTTTGCAACAGGATGCGAACCGCCTTTTGCAGGTAATCCGGCCGCCCTTTGGAAGAGGGATTGTACAGCGCCACGCAGAAATCTCCCATGGCGGCGCAGGCCAGCCGCTTTTCGATCATCTCCCACGGAGTCAGCCGGTCCGAAAGGGAGATCACGCAGAAATCATGGGCCAGCGGTGCGCCCAGCACGGCGGCACCGCTTAATGCGGCGGTCAGGCCGGGAACGACCTCCACTTCCACATCGGGGTATTCCGCCGCCAGCTCCAGCAGCGGGCTGGCCATGCCGTACACCCCGGCGTCGCCGGAGCAGACAAGCGCCACCGTTTTGCCGGTCTGGGCCGTTTGCAGCGCCCAGCGGCAGCGGTCAATTTCTCTGGTCATACCGGTGGCATAGGTTTCTTTTTCCGGGTACAGGGGGCGCACAAGGTCGATGTAAACGGTGTAACCGCACAGCACATCAGCCTCTTGCAACGCATGGCGGGCCTGCGCGGTCAAAAACTGGGCATCGCCAGGGCCAAGGCCCACAACGGATACAAGGTTACGCTTCATCTGTTTTCCATCTCCAATCCGGGGCAAAGGGGCGCACGGCAGCGGCAAAGGTCACGCCGGTATGCGCATATTTGGGCAGCAGCAGCGTGCCGCCGGAAGCCAGCACGGCGGCGCGCTCGCAGACGTTATCCACACCCGTCACTCCCTGCACAAAGCGGGAGGCGCTGAAAGTTCCGGGCACAGCGCGCAGCTGGGCGGCGGAATAAAAGCTGACCTGCCAGCCGTGGCTGCGGCAGAACTCCAGCAGACCGGGTTCGTTCTGTTTCAGATCAATGCTGGCGGCGGCGGTAATTCCGACCGGGGCCAAATTTGTATCGGCGCAGAACGCTGCAAACGCGGCTTCCAGCTGGGCGGCGGTGGTACCGCGCTTGCAGCCAACGCCCAGCACGCCAATGCGGGGGATCAGATGCAAAGCGTTCCCCTGCGGGGTCATTGTCAGGGCAAAATCAGCGTCAGACGGTTCTTCGGCTTCCGCCACACCGGCGGGCGGGGTGCCCGCAATGGCCCAGGGGGAAGCATACCGCACCGTTTTGCCGGCCAGCAGTGCCCCGCTGACGAATTTAATGCGCGGGGTTTCCCACACAGCGCAGTTTTGTTTTTTGGCCCACTCATCCACGGCAAACAGGCCGTTGGCATCGGTCGCCGTGGTGATCACCGGCACCGCACCACAGGCAGCAGCCAGCCGGCAGGCCAGGTCATTTGCGCCGCCCAGATGGCCGGAGAGCAGCGGCACCGCAAAGCGGCCGCATTCATCCAGCACCACAACGGCGGGGTCGGTGGCCTTGCTTTGGCAATGGGGCGCAATGGCCCGCACCGCAATGCCCGCCGCCCCCACAAACACCAGGGCATCCGCCGCGGCAAACTGCTGGGCCGTCCACCCGGCCAGCGTCACCCCGCCCAGCCCGCAGCGGCTGACGGAGCCGGGGCAGGTTTGGGCCAGCTGCTGCGCCAGCGCCAGCCCCTTGGCCGTAAAGGCAAGATACGCACAGTTCACGGTTTGGTCCCCTCGCGGTATTCGGTGGTAAAGGCGGGGTCGTACAGTTTGCTGCGGGCATAGCAGCGGCCAAGGAAATCCCCCACCACGATCAAGGCCGTTTTGGTAATGCCCGCCTGCTTGGTGCTTTGGGCCAGGGTGCCAACGGTGCAGCGCACGGTTTTCTGCTCCGGCCAGGTGGCCTTGTACACCACGGCGGCGGGGGTGCTTGCGGTGTATGCCCCCTGCAGCAGTGCTTCCTGCACTTTATCAATTAAGCCGATGGAGAGAAAAATCACCATGGTAGCGCCGTGGCTGGCCAGGCTGGCGAGCTTTTCCTTTTCCGGCACGGGGGTGCGGCCCTCCATGCGGGTAATGATGACCGTCTGGCTGACGGCGGGCAGCGTGTACTCGGCGTTCAGCGCGGCGGCGGCACCGCAAAAGCTGGAAACACCGGGCGTATCATCGTAAGCAATGCCGTCGGCGTCCAGCGCGTCCATCTGCTCCCGGATGGCCCCGTACAAACAGGGGTCCCCGGTGTGCAGCCGCACAGTGGTTTTGTGTTCGGCTTCCATTTGGCGCATCACGGCAAGCACCTGTTCCAATGTCATTTCAGCACTGTTATAAATGGCGCAGCCGGCTTTGGCCAGCCCCAGCAACGCCGGGTTGACCAGGCTGCCCGCATAAATAATGCAGTCCGCCGTTTGCAGCAGCGCCGCACCGCGCCGGGTGATCAGATCCGGTGCGCCGGGGCCCGCGCCCACAAAATGTACCATACCTCATTGCTCCTTTTTCTGCCAGCTTTGCAGCAGCTGGGCAGCGGTCTCAGTCTGGCCCAGCGGCCCGGCCTGGTTGGAAAACAGTACAGCCCCCACCCGGAACGCCCCCGCCACGCGGCGGTCCAGATGCAGCTGGATGGCCTGCAATAGGCTTTCGAGCACCGGCTCCCGCAGGTTTTCGGCATCCAGAATGTCCAGGCAGGCGTCCGTTGTGGCGGCGTCCATCAGGGCACGGCAGGTGGCCTGGCTGGCCCCGCAGAGCGCCGCATGGGTGCAGAACAGTTCGGTGCGGCAATCCGCCATGCGGGAATGGGTGTTCATAATGCCGCCCGCCAGCTTGACCAGCTTGCCGATGTGCCCCACCAGCAATACCTCTGCAAACTGCTCCGCAGCGGCCATATCCAGCGCATCCCCCATAAAGTTGGAGCACTTGACCACCGGGATGCTGCTGTATTCCGGCAGGTTTTGGGCCAGGTAGTCCAGCCCATAGTTGCCGGGGGCCAGGATCAGCCGCTTGGGGCTTTGCTCCCGCAGGGCGGCCTGGTGGATCTCCAGCTGCACGGTATCCAGGATGGCCTGCTGGCTCATGGGCTCCACAATGCCGCTGGTGCCCAGGACGGAAAGCCCGCCTTCCACCCCGATGTGGGGGTTAAAGGTGCGTTTGGCGGCTTCCTCGCCCCCCTCGATCGAGATCATTACGTCAAAGCCGCCGTCATACCCGGCTGCTTCGGCCTCCGCGTGCAGGGCATCGGTGATCATCCGGCGCGGCACATGGTTGATGGCCGCCTGCCCCACCGGCTGGTCCAGGCCGGGCTTCGTCACACGGCCCACACCGGGGCCGCCGTCAATCGTGACCTGGCCGGGGGCATCCGGCAGCAGGGTGATGTCGGCTATGACCGGCAGGCCGGTGGTAACGTCCACATCGTCCCCGCCGTCCTTGCGGATGGCGCACTGGGCGCCGGCGGCTGTTTTGCGGCAGTAGATGGGCGCAACCTCCACCACAATGCCTTTTGGGGTGCGCAGGCCGACGGATTCCGGTGCTTTACCGGTCAGCAGCAGGCGGGCGGCCCCGGCAGCGCCAAGGGCGGCGCAGGTGCCGGTGGTGTAACCGCAGCGCAGCAGCTTTTGCCCGCTGCGGATGTAATGTTCAAACCTGGGCGGCTCCTGTTTGGCGGGTCTCCGTTCGGGTTCACGCTCCGGCTGGGGGCCGTACAGTGCTTCATACTGCTCTTTGGTCAGGCGGTACAGCGTGCGGATGTTCTCTGCAGCAAACGCGTCTTTCGGTGTCATCACGCCGGAAACGCCCTGCGGCGATACGCACACCACGGTATCCGCAATTTTTTGCGCCAGCTCCAGCTCGTGCAGGCTGACAATGACGGCCACCTGTTTTTCCTGTGCCAGCTGGCGCAGGATGGTCAGCAGCTCAATTTTGCCTTTGATGTCCAAAAATGACGTTGGTTCGTCCAGCAGAATAATTTCCGGCTGCTGGCAGACGGCGCGGGCCAGCAGAACGCGCTGGCGCTGGCCATCACTGATTTTGGTAAAGTCCCGGTCGGCCAGCTCATCCGCCTGCACCAGATGCAGAGCATCCCGCACCTGCTGTTTGTCCTGCTCGGACAGGATGCCCAGCCGTCCGGTGTAGGGGTAGCGCCCGGCAGCGGCCACATCAAAACAGGTGGTCAGCTCCGTGTGGCGGGTGTGGGGCAGCATCAGGGCCATTTTGCGCGCGCGGGCATTGGGGGTGTAGGTTGTCAGGTTTTGGCCCTGCAGCAGCACAGCGCCGCTTTGCGCCGCCAGCTGCCCGGCCAGCGTTTTGAGCAGGGTGGATTTGCCCGCGCCGTTGGGACCAATCAACGCTAAGATCTGCCCGCGCTGCACGCCAATGCCAATGTTTTGTAATAGCGGCGTTTTGCCGTACCCGATGGCAAGATCCTGCGTTTGGCAGTAAAATGCTTCGCTCATGCCCGGCCCTCCCCGCTTTGGCGGTGCACCAACAGCCAGATGACTACCGGCGCACCAAATACCGCTGTGACGGAGCTGATGGAAAGCTCGGTGGGGGCAAACAGGCTGCGGGCGATCAGATCACACAGCAGGCAGAACGCCGCCCCACCCAGCGCACAGCCCGGCAGCACATGCAGCGGCTTGGCGCTTCCCAACGCCTGCTTGACTAGGTGCGGCACCGCAATACCCACAAAGGAAATAGGCCCTGCAAACGCCGTGACGCAGGCAGCCAGCAAACTGGAAAGCAGCACCAGCGCCACGCAGAACGGCCGCACAGCCACACCCACGCTTTGGGCATACTGCTCCCCCATCTGGTAGGCGGCCATCGGCTTGGCCAGCAAAAAGGCCGCGGCCAAACAGGGCAGCACCACCAGCGCAGCGGCGGCCACATTGCCCCAGGTCATGCCGGAAAAGCTGCCCATGGACCAGTTGTGCAGGTTGACGATGTTGGAATCCTGTGCAAAGGCCACTACAATATCGGTGACGGCGGAGCAGATATAGCCGATCATCACGCCGCAGATGACCAGAATGCTCATGCGGTGTACCCGGCGCGCCACGCTGAGCACAAAGGCCATGGCAGCCATGGATCCAGCAAAGGCGGCCAGAATCAGGGTGAGCGAGTTGGTCAGCAGGCCGTGGTTCAAAAATACCACCATCGTCAGCGCAACCACCAGCTTGGCCCCACTGGAAATGCCCATGACAAACGGCCCCGCAATGGGGTTGGCAAAAAAGGTTTGCAGCAGGTAGCCCGCTACCGAGAGCGCCGCCCCCAGCAGCACCACCATAACGACGCGCGGCAGGCGCAGCTGCAATAGGATATTGGCGGCCAGTTCATCTTGCCCGCGGCCCAGCAGCGCCTGCACCACGCCGCGCGGCGAAATTGCCACACTGCCCCAGAACAGGTTGAGCGCAAACAGCCCCAGCAGCGCCGCCGCAAGGGCTACATATGTAATTGTCAGGCGCTTGGTGTGCATGGCGCTGCCTTTCTGCAATAAAATTATTCTACATGCGTTAAAAATGTCAGTTCACTGTCCGCAGGGGTGCCCTCGGTAAACACGCGGTTCATATCCAGAATCAAATCCGGAAGCTCCATGCTTTGCTGGAACAGGCTCTGCGCGGTACACCACACATTGCCGTTCTGCACGGCCTTGAACTGCGCCAGCAGCGGGCATTTTTCCACCAGCTGTTCGGTGCTGGCAATGCTGCCCTCAATGGTGCTGTTGTAGAGCAGCACATCGGCGTCCTTGGCACCGGCGTAAAAATCTTCCAGCGAAAGATTGATGGTGGCCAGATTGTTGCCGTTGTCCGTTAAATCAGCAAACACATAGCTGCCGCCCGCCATCTCGATCATGCGGGCCACATAGTCGCTGCCTTTGCGCACCGTGACAAGGTTGTTGGAAGTGATGGAGAAAAACGCCACCGTTTTGCCGGTGGGCTGCTGGTTTTCCAGCGGGGCAACGCGCTGTACCTGGGTGTCAAACAGCTGTTCCGCCTCCTGCTGTTTGCCCAGCAGAATGCCGTACAGCTTGACCCATTCCATGCGGGCCAGAGGGTCGGTTTCATAGCTGGAACGCTCCACCAAAACGGGGATGCCGAACTTTTCCAGCTGCTCTTTGACCTCCGGCGTATGGTAGATCATAGTGTTTTCAATGGCAAGTCCACAGCCGGAAGCCAGAATGGTTTCATAGTCCGGGGCGCTGTACTTGCCCGCATAGGCAATCTGCCCCGCCTGCATGGCGGCTTTGGCTTCGGGCAGGTACCAGCCATCCGCCTTGGTGCCGGAAAGTGCAATGCTGTCCAGCGCGCCCAGGCTGATGATGGGGTCCATAGCGGAGGTGGAAACCAGGTAGATATTCTCAATGGGCTGTTGCAGCACGGTGGTGCCCTGGGGCAGATTCTCCGGAACGGCAGCGCCCTGCGGCACCACCAGATATTGGCTGTCCGCAATGGTGATCCGCTCGTACCCGCCGGTGCATTCATCCACGGTAAACTGTTTGGCGTATTGCAGCGGGTAGCTGCTTTCCACGGTAAGGGTGGGGGCAGCCGTGCTGCCGCTGCCCGCGCAGCCGGCCAACAGCAAAAGCGCTGCGGCAGAAAGTGCGGCACAAAGCCCAAAACGTTTCATCTGCATTATTCTGCGGGGGTCAGCGTGGCGCTGTCAAAGGTCAGGGTATAATCGATCTCGTGCGGGGTGCTCATGGCAACGGTATCGGCGGTAACGGCAAGGGCGGTATCCAGCGCAGCAACGGGGATTTCAAAGGTGGAGTTGCCTTCGGTGTTGGTGGGCAGGTACTTTTCTCCATCAATCAGCATATAGTCATAGTTGGGGCTGCTCCACACAATCACGGCGGTCATGGTTCCATCGGCAACCGTCAGGGCGGCAGGGCTTTCCACCGTGGCACGGCCGGAGCCGCCCTCCAGCGTGACAGCACAGGTGTAGCTGCCATCAGCAGGCACAGCGGCGGTTTCGGCAGCGGCATCTTCGGTCTTAGGCTCGGCATTGCGCACGCTGACGGTATGGTCGTACCAGGTGCCCTTGGTGCCCAAAATGGCCAGCTGGAAGTCGGTATCCACAGCGTCCAGCGGAATATCATAGCCGTACACTTCATCGCTGGTGCCGTCGGAATAGGTCACAGTATCGGTGGTGGGCTGCAGCCAGTCGCTTTCGTGGCTGGGGGCGTCCTCGGCAGTGCCCAGGTACAGGTTGACGATCTTTTTCGATGCCAGGCTGACATGGAAGGTCATTTTGCCATCGGCGACAGTCAGGGTACCCTTGCCATCGCAGGCTTCGTTGGCGTGCACCATACTGCTGTCGGTTTCAAATTCGGCGGTATACACGCCGTCCGGCAGAGCAGCTTCGGTCTGGGGTTCTGCGGTGGGGGCGGTGGCTTCACTGCTGGCAGCCTCGGTGGCAGCGGGGGTGGAGTCAGCAGAAGAAGCGCCGGTTGCGGTAGAGCCGCAGCCAGCCAGCAGAGCGGCCAGCACCAGGGCGGCCACAGCGCCGGAAATTACACGATTTTGTTTCATTGGGTGTTACCTCGCATTGCAAAAAATTGAAATGATAGAATAGAATATAATAAGAAAGGATAACAGAAAATTACGTCGCAGGGGCGAGCATTGCCCGCCCGCGGTCATTTGCCCCGTGTATTGCCAACCCGGAAGAGTGTTGCAATGTTTTAGGGCAATACCGCATAATTCTAAGTGCCGATACGGCGAGCGAGGTGCGGCAGATGCTAAGCCAAAAGCGCAGATAATACTTTGTGTATTATCGAGCATTTTGGCAACGCAGATGCCGTGCCGCAGCCGCCGGAGCGGTGCTTAAGCCGTCAGGCGGGAATTGTGCGGTGTTGCCTTAGGTTGGCGGGGGCACTGCATGGTTTGGCGAGAGGGGCTAAAGATTCAAAGAAAAGCGTGGGGACGCGGCACAGCCGCAGCGCAGCCCCATTTTGGCGCACAGCGTTTCCCCCGGTCCGCACAAAACAAAAGCTGCCCGAAAAGACGTTGATCCTTCCGGGCAGTATGCATCATAAATCAGCCATTCAGGGAATCAATAGCGGCCTTGGTATGGTCAATGTAGATCTGCTGCACATCAGCAATTTCGCCCAGACCGGCAATCTGGGTATCCACGCTGTCAAAGCAGCCGGCGGCCTTGAACTGGCTCAGCCAGGAATCTGCGTCATCGCCAGCCATATCGTTGTTGGCATGGTCACCGGCAACCACCATCAGGGGGCGCAGGACAACCTTGGTGTAACCGGCTTCCTTGATCTTTTCGATCACAGCCTCGCAGGCGGTGTCTTCCGGCTCGCCCTCAACAGTGCCAATGAACACATTGTCATAGCCCAGGGTCTGCATGGTCATCTGCATCTGGCTGTAGCTGATCTTTGCGGTGTGGGAAGTGCCGTGGCCCATGAACACAAAAGCAGTGCCATCGGCGGCAGCAGCGGCGGCGTCATCATAACCAGCGGCGGCAACAGCCTCGGTGGTGATGGCAGTGGCAACAGCTTCCTTATCAGCGTTGATTTCGGTAGCGTCAGCGCCAACTTCGCCCAGCAGGGGCTCAGCAATGGCAACGCTTTCGAACTTATCCGCGTACTCGTTCACAGCTTCGCACATTTCGTCGTACTCAGCGCCGTGCATCAGGTGGGTAGGCTGAACAACCAGATTCTTAACGCCGTTGGCAACAGCGCGGTCCAGAGCCTGCTTCATGTTATCGATTTTCTCGCCATCGCGGGCCTGCACATGGTTGATGATGATCTGTGCGGTGAAAGCGCGGCGGACGGACCAATCCGGGTAAGCGGCCTGCAGGGCATCCTCGATGCCCTTGATATCTGCCACGCGGCTGCTGTTGAAGGAGGTGCCAAAGCTGACGACCAGCAGTTCGTTTTCGCCGATCTCATCCCCATTGCGGGAATCGTCCAGGTTGGCATCGCCGGTATTGCGGCCAAAGTAGTCGGGGTCAGCGTTCTCGCCTTCCACCAGCTCTTTCTGGGTATCGGTCAGGGTGTCCCATGCCTGCTTGGCAGCTTCGCACTGGGCGTCGGTGTCATCGGTGCGCTCCTGCACATAGATGGCATCGATCAGGTCTGCACATTTCTTTGCGGCCACTTCGTCTGCATCTCCCTCGTCTGCGCTTTCAGCGGGTGCTTCGGTGCTTACAGCCTCGCTTTCGGCGGGGGCACTGCTGGCAGCCATGCTGTCAGATGGCGCACCACAGCCAGCCAGCAGGGCGGCGGCCAGAGCCAGTGCGGTCAGCACGGCAGCGGGCTTTTTCAGGTTGTTGTGTTTCATGTGTTTTGCTTCCTTTCTCCTATGGTAAATCCATTTGCTGAAAAACAGGTACAGGAAACAAAACCCAGGCGCAGCAGCTTTGCAGACAAAACTGCCACAAAAAAACAAGGGTCTTTCTGTGTGCAGAACGGCAACGCAAAAAGACCCCCGGATTTTCCATGAGCTTTTCAGGTACAACCAATTCCTCGTGATCTGGAGCAATGCTCCCGTACCAACAGCGGGCAGGTTTCCTGGCTGAAAGCTCAACGCCTGCCGCCGCCTTCCCAAGCAATGCTCAGTGACCGGTGCAAATGCACCCTGGCGGCAGGCTCCCTTATCACAGTGACGAGATCGTGCGGGATTTGCACCCGCTTCCCTTTTACCCTTTCCAGAGCGCCGGAAGGCTCAGCCGCCCGGCAAACAATGAAAGGCACCTGCTGTTTTATATTCAGTTTCTGATTCATTGTAGCACATTGCATCCAAAAGCGCAAGGTGCTGTTTGTATGTTCTGCCGAATTTTTTCGGCCTTCCTAGGCGTCCTTACAGCCGCCGGTGCAAAATCTCACACAAGCGTTTCATATCCAGCGGCTTGGCGGCATGCTCGTTCATACCGGCGGTTTTGGCCGGCTGCACATCCTTGGCAAAGGCGTTGGCCGTCATGGCAACAATGGGCACCTGCGCGGCATCGGCTTTGGGCAAAGAACGGATGGCCGCGGGGCGCGTTTTTGTATTTTGTCGGTTTACAACTTTAAGGCAGCACCGCACAATTCCCGCCTGACGGCTTAAGCACCGCTCCGGCGGCTGCGGCACGGCATCTGCGTTGCCAAAATGCTCG